>JALNWC010000123.1 GCA_023231075.1 Rhodoferax sp. | reverse complement strand
GGGCGTGGCACCCGCCATCGTCGGACGGCGTCTGGATGCGCTGGAGGAGCGCCTCGGCGTCAAACTGCTGGTGCGCACCACCCGGCGTGTCAGCCTGACGCATGAGGGCGGCGCCTTTCTGGAAGATTGCCAGCGCCTGCTCGCCGACCTGGCCAATGCCGAGGCCAGCGTGTCGGCGGGCGGCCTCAAGGCCACCGGCCATTTGAGCCTGACCGCACCGGCCGGTTTTGGCCGCCGCCATGTGGCGCCGCTGGTACCCCGCTTTCGGGAAGTACACCCGGAGGTGAGCATATCGTTGAACCTGAGCGACCGCGTGGTGGACCTGGCCGCCGAGGGCTTTGACTGTGCCGTGCGCGTGGGCGAGATGCCCGACTCGTCGCTGGTGAGCGTGCGCCTGGCCGACAACCGGCGCCTGTGCGTGGCCGCACCGGCCTACCTCAAGCGCCACGGCACGCCGCAGCATCCGCATGACCTGACCCGCTTTGACTGCCTGACGCTGTCCAGCGAAGCCTCGCAAAACCGGGGCTGGGCGTTTTCCGTGCCGCAAAAAAGTGGCCTGGAGGTGGTTCACCTCAAACCGGGCGGCCCACTGAGTTGCTCCGATGGCGAGGTGCTCTTCAACTGGTGTCTGGCGGGCTACGGCATCGCCTGGCGCAGCACCTGGGAAGTGCAGGCCGAGATTGCATCAGGCGCGCTGGTGCCGGTACTGAAAGACTTTGCGGCACCGCCCAACGGTATTTATGCCGTGTTTCCGCAGCGCAAGCATTTGGCGCTGCGGGTTCGGCTGTGGGTGGACTTCCTGAAGGAACAGTACGCCCGCCCCGGCTTCTGGCTGTCGCATCACTGAAGCCACACCGTCAGGGCGCCACGGCGGGCTTCCTGGGCCAGCGCACACACACCTGCAAGCCGCCTTGCGGGCTGTCACCCAGGCTGATGCGGGCGGCGTGCAGGTCGACAATGCGCGCCACAATGGCCAGGCCAAGCCCGGCCCCCTGTGCCGGTCCCTGACGAAAGAAGGGCTCGAACACCTGGTCGCGCTGCTCGGGCGCAACACCAGGACCGCTGTCTTGCACGCACAAGGTCACGGCATCGGGCTCGGCCTGCAGGCAGACCACCACCTGACCGCCATCGGGCGTGTGCTGAACCGCATTGCTGACCAGGTTCTGCAGCAGCACATCCAGACAATGCGCATCGACCAGCAGTTGCCAGTTTTCATGCTCGGGCGCGTCCAGCGTCAGTTCCTGATGGCGACCCAGGGCCAGCGGTGTCAATTCGGCGAGTTGCTCGCGCACCCGGACCAGCATGTTGATGGCTTGCAAGTCCAGTTCGGCAGCGCCAGGTTCGAGCCGCGCCAGGGTCAGCAGTTGCTCCACCACGCGGGTGGCGCGCAACACGCTGCTGTCGAGCTGTTTCAGGGCCGCGCCGCGGTCGGCGGCATCGGGCGCATGGGCCGCGTTGTGGGCCTGGATGCGCAGCACCGTGAGCGGCGTGCGCAACTCGTGCGCTGCATACGCCAGAAAGCGCCTTTCCCTGGCCAGCAATTCGTTGGCCTGCACCATCAGCCGGTTGATCGAGGCCACCATGGCCTCCAGCTCGATCGGGACCGGCCCCACCACCAGCGGCGACAGGCTGTCGGGCGCCCGTGACTTCAGCAGGCGTACCATGCTTTGCAGCGGGCTCAGGCCCCAGCCCACGGCCAGCCACACCAGCAGCGCCAGCAGCGGCAGGCCCAGCAGGTCGGGCACCAGACTGCGCAGCGCAATTTTGGCCGCCAGCTCGCCGCGCACGTCGGCGCGCTCGCCCACCAGGATCCAGAGGTCGTCAGTCTGGTCGTGCATCAAGAACAAACGCCAGGCATGCTGGTTCAGCTCGGCATCATGAAAGCCCGCCGCGACACCCGCCAGGGTTGGCACCGCAACCCCCGTGACCGGGAGGGACGGTGCCGCCCCCCGAAACTGCGCCAGCGGCAGCTGGTCAAAGGCGCTGACCGGTGAACTGGCCGAATGCAGCAGCGCGGCGCCCTGTCCGTCCATCACCAGCAAACCCAGCTTGCCTTCGTACCGGTGTGCGTCAACCCCGGCCTGGCCACCGCCGTTTTGGCCACTGATGGCCTCGTCGAGCGTGGCCTGCAGTGCCTGCAGTTCGGCGCCGGCCATGTCACGCCCCACCAGACCGGCCACCAGCCGTGCGGTTTGCAGCAACTCGGCGTCGAACACTTCTTCGACCTCGTGGCGGGCGTCGCTGTAGCTCCAGTAGGAAATGAAAGGCAAGGTCAAGCCCAGCAGCCCCAGCACCAGCACCAGGGTGCGCCGCCGGATCGAGTTCATGCCGCCTTGTCCACGATGTAGCCGACACCGCGCACGGTGCGAATCAGGTCGGGGTGCAGCTTCTTGCGCAGGTGGTGAATGTGCACGTCCAGCGCATTGCTCTCCACCTCCTCGTTCCAGCCGTACAGCACCTGCACCAGCTTGTCACGCGTGTGCACCTTGCCGGGCTGGCACAGCAACTGGTGCAGCAGCAGGTATTCCTTGCGTTGCAGCACCACCGGCTGGCCCTGGTAACACACCTGGTGGCTGGCCGGGTCCAGGCTGATGTCACCATGGACGATGAGCGGCTGGGCGCGTTGAAAGCTGCGCCGCAACAGGGCGCGCATGCGGGCTTGCAACTCGTCCACATCAAAGGGTTTGACCAGATAATCGTCGGCGCCGGCGTCGAGTCCGGCAATGCGGTCGCTGGTGCTGTCACGCGCGGTGAGCACCAGCACCGGGATCGGATTGTGCGCAGAACGCAGGGCCCGGAGCACCGCCAGGCCTTCCATGCGGGGCAATCCGAGGTCGAGCACCGCCAGATCGAAGCTCTCGTGCGTCAGGGCGTGCAAGGCGCTCACGCCGTCCTGCAGCCAGTCCACGGTGTAGCCCTCGGGCTTGAGGGCGACGCGTATGCCCTCGCCCAGGGCAACATCGTCTTCCACCAGCAAAATGCGCATTTGATTCCGTTCTATGCCAGGGCCCGATAAAGTGTGACCCGTTCGCCCTGAGCTTGGCCTGTCCGAACGGGAATTAAAACATCATCGGGCCGGATCTATATTGAGGTCTTCAGAGCTTTTCCTGAACCAGCTTGAGCCGTGCACGGGTCTCGGCACGACGGCCCTCGTCGGCCAGGGCCCGGCCGGGCCGGTCGGCGGCGGTCAAGGCTTTTTCCAGGAAGGTCCTGGCCTCTTTATACCGCTTCTGGCGCAGCAGGAAGTCGCCATAGAAATAATTGGGGTCGATGCCATCGGGATTGAGCGCGAGCGCCTGTTTGAGCAGGCTCTCGGCCTTGGCATCGTCACCAAAACCAAGCGGCCAACCCGGCACCTGGTAGTACAGGCTGCCCAGGCTGGTGTAGGCCGAACCGCCAAGCACCTTGGCATCGAGCTGGATGGCTTGCTCCAGTTCGGCCTTGGCCTGCTTGACCAGATTGAGCGCACCCAGACCCCCTTTGGCGCCCGCGTAAGTGCCCAGCACAATGCCGTGCCAGACCCGCAGTTCGGCCGCCGCGGGCTCGGCGCTCACGGCATGGGCCGCCAGCTGCGCCAGGTCGGCAAAGGCACTCTCGCGCTGTTTCGCCGGAAGCTGGTAATTGACCTCGGCCCAGCGGGCCTGGATGTGTTCGAGTTGGCTGCGGCTGGCGTCACTGAGCGCCAGCGCCGGCAGGCTGGCCAGGGCCAACAGCGAGAGAACAAGACGGTGGGTAAATTTCATGATGGTTTCCTTGAAGTTAGTCTCTCACAATCAATCTTTGCAAATCATGAGAAGAATCACCCCTGCGCAGTTGCCTTGGCGCCTCCCCCAGCGGGGGAGGGAGCAAGTCAGAGTCCGCTGCCTCCGGCTCGTCCGGCTTAGGGTTTGACACGGGCCAGACGCTGAATCAGCGGCAACTGCTTGCGCAGCGCCTGGTCCACCATGCGCGGCAACAGGCTGTTGAGACGAACGAAAATTTTCTCGGGCCAGCCGAGGTACAGCTCTTCGCGCTCACGCTTGATGGCCCGCACGATCTGGCGCGCCACCGCCTGCGGGTCGTCCATGCGCACCTTGAGCTGGCGGTTGAGCTCGACCACCGCGGCGGCGTTCATGCTGGTCCGGGTGGCGCGCGGCGCCACATAGAGCACTTTGACACGGGTGTCGGCCAGCTCGCGGCGCAAGGCCTCGGAAAAACCCCGCAGCGCAAACTTGGTGGCGCAATACGCGGCAAAGCCCGGGTAGCCGATCGAGCCAAAGGTGGAACCCACGTTAACGATCAAGGCGCTCGGCTGTTGCTGCAGCAGCGGCAACACACGGCGCGTCAGTTGCAGGGTGGCCGTGACATTGATGGCCATCATGTCGGCAATGGCCTCGTCGTGCTGGTGTTCCAGCAGGGCGAACTGGTTGACCCCGGCCAGGTTGATCAGGCCATTCAAGCCACCTAAATCGCGCGCCGCAGCCAACACGGCGTCACGCCCCTGACGCTCGCGCAGATCGGCAAGGACCAGATCAACCTGACCCGGAAATTTTTGCACCAGCGCCTGCAGCGCCGCGCTTTGCCGACCCACCAGGAGCACATGGGCGCCGTCGGTGCAGAGCTGCGCCACCATGGCCTGACCGATGCCGCCACTGGCACCGGTCATCAAAAATCGGGAGGTGTTCAATTGCATGACTGGCCTTTCAGTGTGACTGGGGTAGTGAGCGGAACAGGTCGCCATACAGGCGGTAGACGACCCGGGCGGTGTGCAGCACGGCGGTCTTGTCGTCCTCGTGGTCGAGTTGGTTCATCAGGTTTTCATACGTCTTGATGTGCGCCAGGTCGAGGCTGCCATGCGAGGCGAGGTAACTGAAAGCCTTGTCCGGCAAACCCAGGCTGGACTGAAGCGTGCCGGCGGTGCGCGTGGCCAGGGCGATGCTGGTGCCTTCAAGCACGTTGACCATGCCGAAGAAGCTGACCGGGTTGTGCCGGGCAATGCGGTCGTAGACATAACTCACCATCAATTCGGTGGGCAGGGCCGGCAGACTGCGGCGCACCGCGGCGGCATCGGCACCGCAGGCCGCAATGTCGTTGAGGATCCATTCGTCGTGACCGTACTCCTCGTCGATGTACTCGGCCACGGCCGCGCGCAGCCATTCGAGGCGATCGGGCAAGCGCGCACCGCAGGCCATGAGCAAGGGCACGGTGTGCTTGACATGGTGGTAGGCCTGGGTCAGGAAGGCAACATATTGGTCAAGGCTGGCCTGGCCGGCGATGGCTTGCGCAATGATGGGGGCGCCGAGCAGGTACGCGCGTTCGGTGGCGGACTGCGCCTGGATTTGATCGAAGAATTTCATGAAGAATGACCCGTTGGGTTGGTGACAGGTGTGGCGGCTAGACGCCCCTCGTAATGCGCCCAGAGCGCGGGGCGGCGCAAGCGGCCGTTGGCGGTGGCCAGGCCATTGGCCGGGCTGAAAGCCTGGTCGGCGCGCAGCCAATGCGCTATCCGGGCATAGTCCGGCAGACCGGCGTTGGCCTGCGCCACGGCCGCGCCCAGTGCGGCGTCGCTGAGCGCAGCATCACGCGGCACCAGCACCGCCAGGTTGCCAGGAAGCGCCTCGCCGTGGACCCAGGCCTGGGCGATGGGGGCTTGCTGCGTCAGCTCGGCCTCGACCCACTCCGGGTTCACGTTGCGGCCATAGGCGGTGATGAACTGGTGCTTCTTGCGCCCGTGCAGCACCAGAAAGCCTTCTTCGAAGTGCCCCAGGTCGCCGGTGGCCAGCCAGTCGTCGGCCAGCGCGGCGTCCCCCAGGTAGCCGAGCATGCGCGCGCCACGCACCCGCACTTCGCCGTCCAAACCCAGGCTGACCTGCAGGTGCGGCAAGGGCCGCCCCACGGCCCCGATGCGCCGGTGCTGCGGCGTGTTGAGGCAGACCACCGAAGCGCATTCCGACAAACCATACCCCTCGAACACCGGCAAGCCCAGCGCGTCGGCGCGCTGCAGCAGTTGCGCTGCGACCCGGCCGCCGCCCACGGCCACGAAGCGCAGGCTAGCGGGCAAGGCCAGGCCGCGCTCGGCCGCGCTGACCAGCGCCATCAGCAGCTGCGGCACCAGAATCAGGCTGCTGGGCGCAAGGGCCAACACCAGGCCCAGCAGGCGCGGCAAGTCCAGGCCGCTGGCGCCTTGCAGCCCGATGTCGGCCATGCCCCGCAGCTCGATGCGGGCACCGGCCAGCAGCGGGGTGTAAATGCCGGCAATGTTTTCCAGCAAGGTGGCCAGCGGCAGCACGCACAGGTGGCGATCAGACGCGCTGGCGCCGGTGGCCTGGCACAGGCTCTGTGCCACAGCGAGCTGCACCCCGGCATCCAGGCAAACGCCCTTGGGCTGGCCGGTGGTGCCCGAGGTGTAGGTGATTTTCCGGGTGCCCTCGGGCAGCACCGGTACCTTGGCCAACACGCGTTGTGCGAGGTCCGGGCCGCAGGCGACAAAGCCGCAGCGGCTGGCCAGGGCCTCGGGTGCGCCGATCAGGGTGTCGACGCCAGCGTTGTCCAGCACATGCACTTTTTGGGTGTCTGAAAAAAAGTCGGGCACCGGGACGCAGACGCGACCGGAAAACAGCAAGGCCAGGTCCCATAGCACCCAGTCGACGCTGTTGTCCAGGCACAGCGCCACGCGCTGCGCCTGGCGCCCGGCCAGTTGTGCCATGCGTTGCTGAACCGCATCGAGCAGTTCGGCGTAGGCCAGCGTGCGGCGGCCATCGGACAAGGCGACCTGGCTGCCGTGGGCTGCCAGGGTCTGCCAGAAAGCGCTGAGCTCAGGCCGCATGGTGTTGCAACCGTTGCGCGCGGATGAACGCAAACGCGTCCGTGGCCGGCGGCGCTTCGAGCAGTTGCCGATGCGCCGGCAGGATCTCGCCAAACACCACCTGGGGCGCGCTGTCGTAGTAGCGGCCCCACTCGGCCAGCGACTCGCCCATGCGCGCCGGATCAGCCAGGCCCAGCGATTGGGGCGCCAGGCCAAGTCGATGAAAGCTGTTGAGCACTTCCTGGGTGCCGGTAAAAGTCACCCAGCGAAAACCCTGCAGGGCCAGCAGGCGGGTCAGTTTGACGATCAGCGTGCGCGCCGTGCCCAGCCCTGAAGCCGCCAGATTGCCCACCTCCACGATCTGATGGCGTTCCACCTGAATGCCACTGTGCGCAAGGATGGCCTGCTCGATCGGGACATCCAGGTAGCGCTCCAGAAACAACACGCCACTGTCGGCCCGGCGGCAACCGGCCGCACCGTACAAGCTGCCG
>JALNWC010000122.1 GCA_023231075.1 Rhodoferax sp. | reverse complement strand
GACATTGGGAAAGGCAAAGAGGAACATCAGGGCAGCCGTTGCCCGGTCGCCCAAAGCGACCAGCAGATCGCTGATGGCAATGCGTTCGCGCTGAGCATCTTGCGACAACTCCCAAAGAATGCGCGACAAGGCAGGACCGCCAGATTGTTTTCTCATGGTTGATTTGAACACGCAACCATTCTACAAAGCTGCGCCCTGCCCCAAAGGCCGAATGCAGGCCGGTCCACCGTGAGCCAACCTTGTGCTGGGGAGAAGCCTTAATGAGGCTGTGGCTTCAAGCCCGTCCCGGGCACACGCGCTGCGACTTTTCCAAGCGGCCATTAGACTCGCTCGCTTGACATCAAACGAGACCACGCGATGGACCTGCTCACTGACCCGAATATCTGGATCGCCTTTTTTATGCTCGCCGCCCTTGAAATTGTTCTGGGCATCGACAACATCATTTTCATCAGCATCCTGGTCGGGCGCCTGCCTGCCGACAGGCGGGATCTGGCACGCCGTCTCGGGCTGGGTTTTGCAATGGTCTCGCGCATTGCCCTGCTGTTCAGCCTGGCCTGGGTCATGACCTTGACCAGTCCGCTTTTTGCGCTGCTGGGCCAGGAAATCAGCGGTCGCGACCTGATCCTGCTGGGGGGCGGCCTGTTTTTGCTGTACAAGGCCTCGCACGAGATTTTCCTGGAAGTGGAGGCCCACCAGCCCAAGGAAGTCAGCGCCGGGCTTGGTACGGTTAAAACAGGTGCCACGCTGTTTTGGGGCACCATTGTGCAAATTGGCATCGTGGACATCGTCTTTTCGCTGGACTCGGTCATTACCGCAGTGGGCATGGTGGACCAGATTGGGGTGATGGTGGCCGCCGTGATTGCATCGGTCGCCGTCATGATGTTTGCGGCCAAGCCGATTGGCGAATTCGTCGACCGCCACCCGTCCATCAAGGTGCTGGCACTGGCCTTCCTGACGATGGTGGGAACCCTGTTGATCGCCGAAGCCTTTGATATCCATGTGCCGAAGGCCTACGTTTACACCGCCATGCTGTTTTCCCTGGGTGTTGAAGCGCTCAACATCCGGGCGCGTTCGAAGCGCATGAGCGCCTGAACGCGCCAGAGCCACGGAATCACCTGTGGCAAGAATGGCGGCCAATGTTCGCATTGCCCATTGGCCGCCATTTCAATTCCTGAAAACAATATGGCCATCGAATGGCGGCACCGCTACCGTCTGGGCGACGCCGAGGTAGACGCCCAGCACCAAACGATGTTCGCACTGGTGAACAAGTTGCTCGCGGCCACAGAAAAGCCCCACGTGACCGAGACCGTGGCAAGTTCAGAAAGTTGCGCCTTCAGGGTCTCGTTGTAGTCGATCCATCGGCGCCAACCCAGCAGGACCAAAGCGAAGCCCACAACCTGAAACAAGCCTTCAAACAACAGGCTGGCATGATCCACGTGATCCACAGCCGGATAACGTGTCAGCGTATTCCAGACATAAAAACATGCCACCACCAGCACCGCTACGGGTTCCGCAAAAATCGGTTAAGTTCGAGCGATTGACCGCATGGTACAAATGGCTTTTTTTGCGATGGCCAAACGGTGCGAAGTCCATGGGTTTCAGACCGGTCCGTGCTGCTGCCAGCCGCCGGATTGAAGCCACATGTCGCACCAGGCCGGAATTTGCTGCGCCGACATGGGCTTGGCAATGCCATAGCCCTGCACGTGATGACAGCCCATCTGCAGCAACGCATCACAGTGCTCGAGTGTTTCCACGCCCTCGGCGATGACCCTGCGATGAAACGCAGCGGCGAGTTCAACCACGCTTTGCACGATGCTCAGGTCATCCGGATTGGTCAGCATGTCGCGCACAAAGCTCTGGTCAATTTTCAGCGTGTCCACCGGCAATTTGCGCAGGTAGGTGAGCGAGGCGTAGCCGGTGCCAAAATCGTCAAGTGAGAAGCTCACGCCCAACAACCTGCAGCTTTGCATGATGTCAACCGCTTGTTGCATGTCCCCAATGGCCGCTGTTTCCAGCACCTCCAGTTCCAGCCATGCGGGTTTGATGTCGGCATGCCGCGCCAGGGCCTGGGCCAGACGGTTGCTGAAATCCGATTGCAGCAAATGGTCGGCACTGACGTTGACGCTGACCTTCAGTTCCAGTCCAAGGCGAGCCCAGGCTTCGATCTGCTGCAGCGCGGTTTCAATCACCCACTCACCGAAAACCTGCTCAAGGAGACTGCCTTGCAGGTGCGGCAGAAAATCACTGGGCGGCAACAGGCCACGCTCGGGGTGCTGCCAGCGAATCAGGGCCTCCACCCCGAGCACCTCGCCACTGCCGATATCGACCTGGGGCTGGTAAAACAGCAGAAACTCCTGCCGACCCAACGCCTGCTTCATGTGCTCAAGGACTTCCAGATGGTTTTGCACCCTGCGATCGATCTCGGCATCGAACAATTGGTAGCGGTTCTTGCCAGCCTGTTTGGCCAGGTACATGGCCTGGTCGGCGTGACGCAACAGGGTGTCAGGATCGACCTTGTCGTCAGGGTACAGGCTGACCCCGATGCTGGCAGTGACAGCCAGGACATGACCCGTCGCCGTCACGGGGCGACGCACGGCCTCCAGCACGCGGTCAAGTATCAAAGTGCATTCGGCCAGAGAATTCACGTCGGAAAGCAACAGCACGAATTCGTCCCCGGAAAGTCTGGACAGGGTGTCACCGGCGCGCAAAACCGTCTGCAAATGCCCCGCCACGCCGATCAACAACTGGTCCCCCAACAGGTGGCCCATTCGGTCATTGATGAATTTGAAGCCGTCAAGGTCAAGGAAGCAGATGGCGCACAATTTGCCACTCCGATCAGACCGGAGAATGGCCTGCTTCAAACGGTCGGAGAGCAAACGACGATTGGGCAGGCCGGTCAGGGCGTCGTAATTCGCCACCCGATCAAGCTCCGCTTCATGCGCCTTGATCTGCGTGATATCGGTGAACACACTGACATAGTGGAGCACTTTTGCGTGCACATCCCGCACCACCGAGATCGATTGCAGCACAGCGTACAACTCGCCCGTCTTGCGCTTGTTCCAGATCTCGCCGCGCCAGAAATCACGCCGGTTCAACGACTCCCAGAATTCCTGGTAGAAGCGCGCGTCTTGCCGTCCCGACGACAGCATGCGGGGCGAGCAGCCCGTCACCTCCGACGCCTCATAGCCCGTGATGCGGGTGAACGCCGGATTCACCTTGGTGATCAGGCCGTCGGCATTGGCCACCATGATGCCTTCGTAGCTGCGGTCAAACACCACACCGGCTTCGCGCTGCGCCAGTTCAAACTGCTTGCGCTCGGTCACGTCGGTATGCGTGCCTGACATCATGAGCGGCGTGCCATCTTCGGCACGCGCCGTGATGCGGCCGCGGGTCAGAATCCAGCGCCAGCTGCCGTCTTTGGCTTTCGCACGAAACTCGACTTCATGGCTGGTTCTCGCGCCAGACATGTGTCGCTCGATCGAGGCCAGGGCCAGGGGCAGGTCCTCGGGGTGCACCAATTCAGGCCAATGGGCCGTGTCAACCCGCATCTCGCCGGGCGCATAACCGAGCATGGTTTCCAAGCGCGCGCTGACCTGAAAATCGTTGCTCTTGAGGTTCCAGTCCCAATAGCCCTGGTCGGAGCCTTCGAGCACGCGTGACAGTTGTTGCTCGCGCGCCTGCAACGCCTCGGTGCGCTCCAGCACGCATTGTTCCAGCCACTGGTTCCGCTCGCGGATAGCCTGTTTCGCTTGCCGGGCCACCGTCTCATCACGAAACACAAACACCACACCAACCACCCGGCCTGCCACGTCGCGGATCGGCGCGGCACTGTCCGCGATGGGACATTCGCTGCCATCCCTGGCAATGAGAATCGTGTGATTGGCAAGCTCCTGGACCTCACCGGTGGCCAGCACCTTGGTCACTGGGGCCTCCACAGGCGCGCGGGTTTGCTCATGGACGACGTGAAACACCTCTTCGATAGGGCGCCCCAAGGCGTGCGGCACAGACCAACCGGTCAACCGGACGGCCACCGGGTTCATGCCGGTGATGCGCCCTGCCGTGTCTGTGGCCATCACCGCATCCCCGATGGAATTCAGTGTGGTGGCCAGGCTTTCTTCACTTTCAGCGAGCGCCCGCTGGCTGGCCCGGGTTTCGCGCAGCTGGCGCCGGATCAAACCGTAGGCGGCGAACAGCATGAAGATCAGGACGACAGACACCAATGCCCCGGTCAGCACCATGCGTTGGCGCACGTTTGACTGCATGGCACGGCGGGTCTCCAGCAAGCCGCGCTCGAGAACTTCCATGTCCTGCAAAATCCGGTAAGTGCGCGTGCGTGTCTCCTGCAGTGGTGCACGCGCTGCGAACGCAGTGGCGGCCTCCTGACCTTGCGTTTGACGCAGCTCCACCATGCGGCTGGCGATCGCAAGGCGTTCATCCAGCACCTCGCGCAACTGCGCCCAAAGCGCCTGCTGGCGCGGGTTGTCGCTGGTTCTCTCCTTGAGCCAGCGCAACTGGGCTTCACGGGACGCAATGGCGGCATCACGTTCGGCCAGACCATTCTGGTCACCGGAAATCCGGTAGCTTTGCGTGATGAACTCAATCTGAACCGAGTCGTTTCTGATCCGGGCCAGGCTGGCAAGCACCTCCTGGGTGTGGCCAATCCAGCGCGACGCCTCGGCCGCATCGTTGGCCACAGCCCAGGTCATGGCCGTGAGCGTGACGACCACCAGCATGGCAGCGCCGAGTGCGGCCAGCACCTTCGATTCAAAGCTCGCCAACAATTTCACCAGGGTACCTTTTCAAGGGGTTCAGGACAGGTGATTTTGCCCTTGTTTTTGATACCAATTGCCCGAGTTTGCAACAAGAGACCTACACCTGCCGGGCAGGGGCCATCACATCAATGTCCACATTTTCGGCAGGTGTCACACGCGCTTGCGCGCTTGCGTCCGGGTTGAAAGTGGCGTCGCCACAGGAAACGGCAGGCCCATGCGAGCACCGCCAGCACGAGCATCAGATCCAGCAGCGTAACGAGGTAGGCCGACATCATGACGCCACCCGATAAGTCATCCAGGACGCGGCGTAGGCCAGCGAGAACAGCAACACCGCCATGCCTGCGGGCATGGCCCAGCCACCCACCTCCTTGCGCACCACCGCCAGGGTGGCCAGGCACTGTGGCGCAAAGACAAACCAGACCAACAGGGACAGGCCGGTGGCCAGGGACCAGTCGGATGCAATCAAAGGCGCCAGCGCCGTGCCCACCTCATCACCCACTTGCGACAGCGCATACACCGTTCCCAGTGCGCTGACCACCACTTCGCGCGCGGCCAGACTCGGGATCAGCGCCACGGCGATCTGCCAGTTGAACCCGATCGGCTCGAACACCACGGCCAGCGCCCGACCCATGCGTCCGGCCAGGCTGTACTCGATGGCTGCGCCGCTGAACCCGGCCGGGGCCTGCGGAAAGGTGGACAAAAACCAAAGGATCACGGTCAGCGCCAGGATGATGCCGCCCACACTGCGCAGAAAAATGGCGCCGCGTTGCCACAGGCCGATCAGCACATCTTGGGCGCGGGGCCAGTGGTAGTCGGGCAGCTCCATCATCAGTTGCGCCGAGGCTTGCGAACCGCCCCACTGCTTGACGGCCCAGGCCACCAGCACGGCGGACACAATGCCAAACAGGTACAGACCAAACAACACCAGACCCTGCAGGCCCAGGCCCCAGACCTGCCGATTGGGAATGAAGGCGCCGATCAGCAAGGCGTAAACCGGCAAGCGCGCCGAACAGGTCATCAAGGGCGCAATCAGGATCGTGACCCAGCGTGCCCGCCGGTCGGCAATGGTGCGCGTGGCCATGATGCCGGGGATGGCGCAGGCAAAGCTGGACAAGAGCGGGATGAACGAGCGCCCCGACAAGCCCAGGCTGCCCATCAGGCGGTCCAGCAGCAACGCCGCGCGCGGCAGGTAACCCGACTCTTCGAGCATGAGGATAAACAAGAACAAGATCAGGATTTGCGGCAGGAAGACCAGCACCCCGCCCACGCCAGCGATCACACCATCCACCAGCAGGCCCTTGAGCAAACCGTCCGGAAGCAGCGCGTTGACGCCCTTGGCGAGCAGCGCGGTGGCCTCTTCGATCAACCCCATCGGCCACTCGGCCCAGGCAAACACGGCCTGAAAAATGAGGAACAGCAGGGTCAGCAACACCATCACGCCAGTCACCGGGTGCAGCAGCCATTGGTCCAGCCGTTGCGACCCGCGGTGTTCGGTCAGGGGCGCCTCCTGGCCGGCTTGGCGCAGCCAGACCTGCGCTTGCTGGTCGTCGGTCAGCGTGGCCGCAGAGCCGCTTTCCAGCGCCAGGTTTTCATGCGCCGTCGGTTGCCAGAGGTCCGGCCGATCAAGCATCGTCCTGAGTGCATCCGTGCCCTGCGCATGGATACCCGTGGCTTCGACCACGGGCACACCCAGCACCTGTTCAAGTCGGCGGGCATCAATCTCCCGGCCCTGTCCGCGCACCCGGTCCATCATGTTGAGCACCACCACCATGGGCACCCGCACACGCTGCAATGCGGCTACCAGCCGCAGGCCCCGGCGCAGCCGGGTGGCGTCCAGAATCACCGCCGTGAGCCTGGGCGCGCTGGTCTGCAAACTGTGCCCCAGCACCACCGCGCAGGCCACGGCCTCGTCCTCACTGCCGGCGTTCAGGCTGTAGGTGCCAGGCAAGTCCAGCACACTGACGGCGCGACCGGCACTGGTTTTCATCAAGCCGCGTTTCATGTCGACCGTCACGCCGGCATAGTTGGCCACCTTTTGCTGGCTGCCGGTCAAGCGATTGAACAGCACCGTCTTGCCGCAGTTGGGATTGCCCAGCAGGGCCAGTGTGTTTTGTGCCAGGCCAGACACATTGATGGTGCTGCTGGTGCTCATGCTGTGGGCTCCAGACTCACCAGCTGCGCTTCACCCGGGCGCAGCGCAAACACCGCATTGCCCACCTGAACCACCAACGCGCCTTTGCCGAACCAGCTGCGCCGCAGCACCTTGACTTTTTCCATTGGCAGAAAACCCAATTCCGCCAGCCGTTGGTGCGGGACCGACCCCGCCCGGATGCGATGCCATTGGCCAATGGCAGCTTCTTTCAGATTCAGTGTGGGCATGATTGCTTCCTTTTAAATGAGAATGATTCTCATTCTATCAGGATGACAAACCGCCTTTCAGCACGCATGGCGGATCAGGACCACAGCATGAGGAAACGACGTGGGTCGACATGAGCAGCGATTTTGAAGACAATGCTCCGCTGGCAAAAACTGTATGCCAG
>JALNWC010000121.1 GCA_023231075.1 Rhodoferax sp. | reverse complement strand
TTGCCGGGCAGCCTGACCGTCCATCCCTTGGTGAAAAAGGTGTACGACGACCGCGCCGCCATGGGGCGCGGCGATATTCCGGTGGACTGGGGCATGGGTGAGCACATGGCGTTTGCATCGCTGGTGGCCAGCGGCTACCCGGTGCGCCTGAGCGGAGAAGACTGTGGCCGTGGCACCTTTTCCCACCGTCACGCGGCCATTCATGACCAAAGCCGCGAGAAATGGGACGAAGGCACCTATGTGCCGTTGCAGAATGTGGCCGAGAACCAGTCGCCGTTTGTCGCCATTGACTCGATCCTGTCAGAAGAGGCGGTGTTGGGCTTTGAGTACGGCTACGCCTCCAACGACCCCAACACACTGGTGATCTGGGAAGCCCAGTTTGGCGACTTTGCCAATGGCGCCCAGGTGGTGATTGACCAGTTCATTGCCTCTGGCGAAGTCAAGTGGGGTCGGATCAATGGCCTGGTCATGATGCTGCCGCACGGCTACGAGGGCCAGGGTCCGGAGCACTCGTCGGCGCGTGTCGAGCGCTTCATGCAGTTGGCCGCAGACACCAACATGCAGCTGGTGCAACCCACCACGGCCAGCCAGATTTTCCATGTGCTGCGCCGCCAGATGGTGCGCAACCTGCGCAAACCGCTGGTCATCTTCACGCCCAAGTCGCTGCTGCGTCACAAGGATGCCGCCTCGCCGCTGGCTGAGTTCACCAAGGGCAGCTTCCAGACGATCATCCCCGATCACAAGGTGCTCAAGGGCGACAAGGTGAAGCGGGTCGTGGCTTGCTCCGGCAAGGTGTATTACGACCTGGCCAAAAAACGCGAAGAAAAGGGCAGTGATGACGTGGCCATCATCCGCGTTGAGCAGCTCTACCCGTTCCCGCACAAGGCCTTTGCCGCCGAGCTGAAAAAATACCCCAACGCGACCGAGGTGGTGTGGACGCAGGACGAGCCACAAAATCAGGGTGCCTGGTTCTTTGTGCAGCACTACATTCACGAGAACATGCTTGACGGGCAAAAGCTGGCTTACTCCGGACGGGTGGCTTCGGCGTCACCGGCCGTGGGCTATTCGCACCTTCACCAGGAGCAGCAAAAGGCGCTGGTCGAAGGCGCTTTCGGCAAGCTCAAGGGCTTTATCCTGTCCAGGTAAGGCAGACCCCGACCCCACCGTTTTGGGCGCGCGCAAGGTTCTCCGCCCAGACCCTCAAGATCATTTCTGAAAGAATTTTCATGGCAATCGTAGAAGTCAAAGTCCCGCAACTATCCGAATCCGTGGCTGAAGCCACCCTGTTGCAGTGGAAGAAAAAAGTGGGCGACGCCGTCGCTGTGGATGAAATCCTGATCGACGTCGAAACCGACAAGGTGGTGCTCGAAGTTCCCGCACCCAGCGCCGGCGTGATCGTCGAGATCATTGAGCCCGACGGCAGCACGGTCGCTGCAGATCAACGCATTGCCCGCATCGACACTGAAGCCGTCGCCGGTGCGTCTGAGCCAATTGCCCCCGTGGTGGCTGCGATGGCTGCCGCTGCCGTGCCTGCCGCTGCAGCTCCGGTCAGTGCGTCCATGGCGGGTGTGGCGATGCCTGCGGCGGCCAAGCTGATGGCCGACAAGCAACTGGCTGCCGGCTCGGTGGCTGGCACCGGCAAGGACGGTCGCGTGACCAAGGGTGACGTGTTGGCCGCCGTGGCGGCGCCCAAGGCCGCCGTGGCATCGGCCATGCCGGCGGCCAAACCGGCCGCACCGCTGTTGCCCCAGGTGGCTGCGCCCGCCAGCAGCCTGGCGGCATCGCTGCAAGGGCGCCCCGAGCAGCGCGTGCCCATGAGTCGTCTGCGCGCCCGGGTTGCCGAGCGCCTGCTGCAATCGCAGTCGACCAACGCCATCCTGACCACGTTCAACGAGATCAACATGGCGCCGGTCATGGAAATGCGCAAGCGCATGCAGGAGCGCTTCGAGAAAGAGCATGGCGTCAAGCTGGGCTTCATGAGCTTCTTCGTCAAGGCCGCGGTGCACGCCCTCAAAAAATTCCCCGTGCTCAACGCGTCGGTGGACGGCACCGACATCGTCTACCACGGTTTCTTCGACATCGGTATCGCGGTGGGTTCACCGCGTGGCCTGGTGGTGCCGATTCTGCGCAACGCCGACCAGATGAGCTTTGCCGACATCGAGAAAAAGATTGCCGAGTTTGGCAGCAAGGCGCGTGACGGCAAGCTCGGCATGGAAGAAATGACCGGCGGCACGTTCTCGATCAGCAATGGCGGCACCTTTGGTTCCATGATGTCGACCCCCATCATCAATCCGCCGCAAAGCGCCATCCTGGGGGTGCACGCCACCAAGGACCGCGCCATGGTGGAAAACGGCCAGGTCGTGGTGCGCCCGATGAACTACTTCGCCATGAGCTACGACCACCGCATCATCGACGGCCGCGAAGCCGTGCTGGGCCTGGTGGCCATGAAGGAAGCGCTGGAAGACCCAGCTCGACTCCTTTTCGATATTTGATAGTCCATGCGGGATAGACCAGGAGTCTGAGCCGCAGAGGGCTCTGCTCCGTGTCCCCCGCCCTACGGGCTCCTCCTTTACCTGCGCAGAACCCTCTGCGGCCCAGACTCCTAGGAAAATGTATGAGTAAACAATTTGATGTGATCGTGATCGGTGGCGGCCCCGGTGGCTACATTGCCGCCATCCGTGCTGCCCAGTTGGGCAAAAACGTGGCCTGTGTCGATGAATGGAAAAACGCCACGGGTGGCCCGGCACCGGGCGGCACCTGCACCAATGTGGGTTGCATCCCGAGCAAGGCGCTGCTGCAGTCGAGCGAGCATTTTGAGCAGGCCAGCCACCACTTTGCCGACCATGGCATCACGGTCAAGGGCTTGAGCATGGACGCCGCCAAAATGGTGGCGCGCAAGGACGCCGTGGTCAAGCAGAATAACGACGGCATCCTGTACCTGTTCAAAAAGAACAAGGTCAGCTTTTTCCACGGCCGTGCCTCGTTTGTGAAAGCGCTGGACGGCGCCTATGAGATCAAGGTCGCCGGTGCCGCCGAGGAAACCCTGGTCGGCCAGCAGATCATCGTGGCCACCGGCTCCCATGCCCGTGCGCTGCCAGGTGCGGCGTTTGACGAGTCCATGGTGCTGTCCAACGAAGGTGCGCTGGCGCTGACCGAGGTGCCGAAGAAACTGGGTCTGATTGGCTCGGGCGTGATCGGCCTGGAGATGGGCTCGGTCTGGCGCCGTCTGGGTTCCGAGGTCACCCTTCTGGAAGGTTTGCCGGATTTTTTGGGCGCCGTTGACCAGCAGATTGCCAAGGAAGCGCACAAGGCGTTTGTCAAGCAAGGCCTCAAGATCGAACTCGGCGTCAAGGTGGGTGACATCAAGGTCGGCAAGAAGGGCGTGAGCGTGGCCTGGACCAACGCCAAGGGCGAAGCCCAGACGCTTGATGTGGACAAACTCATCGTGTCGATTGGCCGGGTACCCAATACCTCGGGCCTGAATGCCGAAGCAGTGGGCCTGAAGCTCGACGAGCGCGGTGCCATTGTGGTCGATGGCGACTGCAAGACCAACCTGCCCGGCGTCTGGGCGGTGGGTGACGTGGTGCGCGGCCCGATGCTGGCGCACAAGGCCGAGGAAGAGGGCGTGGCCGTGGCCGAACGCATTGCCGGTCAGCACGGCCATGTCAATTTCACCACCATCCCCTGGGTGATTTACACCAGCCCCGAGATCGCCTGGGTCGGCCGTACCGAGCAGCAGCTGAAAAGTGACGGCGTGGCCTACAAGGCCGGCACGTTCCCGTTCCTGGCCAACGGCCGCGCGCGCGCCCTGGGCGACACCACCGGCATGGTCAAGATGCTGGCCGATGCCACCACCGACGAAATTCTGGGCGTGCACATCGTCGGCCCGATGGCCAGCGAACTGATCGCCGAATGTGTGTTGGCAATGGAATTCCGTGCCAGCAGTGAAGACATGGCCCGGGTTTGCCATGCCCACCCCTCCCTGAGCGAGTCCACCAAGGAAGCGGCGCTGGCGGTTGACAAGCGCACCCTGAACTTCTGAATCAGCACCCAGCGGGCTGTCCGGGCTTGAGCAACAGGCCCAGGCCGTCACTTATTCTGCGATTGCTCCCAAGTGACCGTTAAAAAAATCTACCAAGCCGAGCTGCTGGCCCGAGGCTACCACGCGGACCCGGCGCAGTTGCGTGCCGTGCAGGTGCTTGAAACCTGTTCGCGGGAATGGGGCAAGTACCGCGAGCAGCGCTCCAACGCGCTTAAAAAACTCATCAACCGCCCGCCCATTCCGCGCGGTGTCTACCTGTATGGCGGTGTCGGGCGCGGCAAGAGCTTTTTGATGGACTGCTTTTACAGCGCCGTTCCACTGAAACGCAAGACCCGCCTGCACTTTCACGAATTCATGCGCGAGGTGCACCGCGAGCTGGCCAGCATGCAGGGCACGGCCAACCCGCTGAACCTGCTGGCCAAGCGGATTGCCAAAAAGTACCGTCTGATTTGTTTTGACGAGTTTCATGTGTCGGATATCACCGACGCCATGATTCTGCACCGTTTGCTCAAGGCCTTGTTCGAACACGGCGTGGGTTGGGTCACCACGTCCAATTTCAAGCCCGACGAGCTGTACCTTCATGGTCTGAATCGTGACCGATTTTTGCCCGCCATTGCCCTGTTGAAGGCGCAGCTCCATGTGATCAATGTGGACCACGGGACCGACTACCGCGGACAAACGCTGGCCCAGCTGGCGCTGTACCACGCGCCCCTGGGTGAGCTGGCTGACGCGGCCATGATCAACGCGTTCGAGCGCCTGGCGGAAACCCAGGAAGAAGATCCGACGCTGCAGATCGAGGCGCGCAAAATTCATGCGCAGCGCAAGGCGGGCGGCTTGGTGTGGTTTGACTTCAAGACGCTCTGTGGCGGGCCGCGATCGCAAAACGATTACCTTGAAATTGCCACCCAGTTTCATACGGTGCTGCTCAGCAATGTGCCGCAAATGTCGCCGCGCATGTCCTCCGAGGCGCGTCGCTTTACCTGGTTGGTGGACGTGCTGTACGACCGTCGGGTCAAGTTGATCATGTCGGCGGCGGTGCCGGCGACCGAGCTGTATACCGAGGGCCTCATGGCCAACGAGTTTGTCCGCACGGCGTCGCGTCTGCAGGAAATGCAGTCAAGCGAATTTCTGGCCTTGGGTCGGCGTGATGTGGACACCTCTTTGACCTGACTCGTCCACGCACACCGGGCGCAAACCAAGCTTCCCGGACAGAAAAAGCTGGTGGCTCAACCGGGCAGGGGTTCGAATTTGACAATCACCAAAGAGAGGTTATCGCCCGTACCTTGCGCACGGGCGCGGGCCTTTTCAATCAGGTATTCAGAGGCCTCACGGGGTGCCAGCGCCTCCAGCGCCGTACCGAGTTCGTCCTCGGAGAAGTAATGCCATAGGCCATCGCTACAGGCCATCAACACGTCACCAGCGCGCATCTGCGGGATGTGATGCAGACTGATGGGCGGATCGTTTTCCGAACCCAGGCAGCCCACCAGAACGTTTGATTTTGGATGATTATGAGCCTGCTCTGGCGTGATTTCCCCGCGATTGACCAGCAGTTGCACGTACGAGTGGTCCATCGTGCGTTTCACCAGCTGTTTGCCCTGGTAATGGTAGATACGGGAGTCCCCGGCGTGAATCCAGTGGCAGTCGCCCCCCGGGTTCAGTAAAAAGGCCACCAGGGTGCTGTGCGGTTCCTGTTCAGCCGAGATGGCGATCAACTTGATCACCGTATGTGCCTCGCTCAGCAATTGTTTCAGCATGGCCTCGGCATCGTCCGTGGCCGGGTCGTAGCGCTCAAAGAGTTGGCGCGCGGTTAACATGACCTGATCCGAGGCCTTGCGGCCACCACTGCGGCCACCCATGCCATCCGCCAGCACGGCCAGCAAACAAGCCTTGACGCGAGGGTGACTCAACACCATCACCTGGTCCTGCTGGTAATCGCGATCTCCCTTGTGAATCCCGGTTGATGCGGTCAGTCGATAGGCTTTGGTGTTCATGCAGTTACCAGATCTTCCACCATGGGTCGTTTCTGGATTTGAAGCCCTGCACCAGATAAGGCGTTTGCGGGTAGTTCTTTTCGAGCACGCGCTGTGTGTCGTCGCGCAGCGCGGTCATGCCAAGAGCATCATAGGATTTGACCATGATGAACAGGGCTTCCTCGAGCGCTGGCACCCCCTGGTAGTCAGTGATGGCGGTTTGGGCCCGATTGATGGCCGCCAGATAAGCGCGACGCTCAAAATAATAACGTGCCACGTGCACTTCGGATTGCGCCAGTGAATTCACGATGTAATTCATGCGCTGGCTTGCCTCGGGCGCGTAACGCGAGTCGGGGAAGCGGCTGACCAGTTCTTTGAAGGACTCAAAAGAGTCCTTGGCCGCTTTTTGATCGCGTTCGGCCAGGTCCTGACGTGTCAAACTGGAAAACAGGCCCAGGTCATCGTTGAAATTGACAATGCCCTTGAGGTACAGGGCGTAATCGAGGGCCGGACTGGCTGGGTGCAATTTGATGAAACGGTCGAGCGTGGCGATTGCCAGCACAGGTTCGCCGGCCTTGTAATGCGCGTAGGCCTTGTCAAGCTGCGCCTGTTGCGCCAGTGGTGTTCCTGCGGCGCGGCCTTCAAGCTTCTCAAACAGCGCGACCGCTTTGTCGAATGCCCCCAGGCTGACTTCGTCCTTGGCCTCGGCATAAATCTTGTTGGGACTCCATGCTGCGGTGGGGTCCGGCGTGGTGGTGGAGCAAGCGCTCAGAAAGACCAGCCCGGTCGCCAACATCCAGGCGCAGACGGCAGATAATTTGGCATGAGGCATAGCGAAAGACTTTCTTGAACAAAACAAATCTGATTATATCGGGCACCCCGCTGCTGGATGAGCTGGACGGCATCTCGCCGCTGGAGTCGCAAGCCGAGCAGCGGGCGCTGGTTTTTACGGCGGCCCAGCATGGTATGCGATTGGACCGTGCCCTGGTTGAGCTGGTGCCCGAGTTCTCACGCAACTATTTGCAACAGCTGATCGAAGCCGGCAGTGTCCTGATCAATGGTCAGGCGATGGTCAAGGCATCGCACAAGGTCAAGGCCTCGGATGCCGGCCTGATCGAGTTGCGCCCCACCCCGCAAAGCCAGGCCTTCAAGGCTGAAAGCATGGCGCTTGACGTGGTTTTTGTGGATGCGCATGTGCTCGTGATCCACAAGCCCGCGGGTCTGGTGGTCCATCCGGCGCCAGGCAATTGGTCTGGCACCTTGATGAACGGGCTGCTGGGCTACGACCCCCGGGCCTTCGACTTGCCGCGTGCCGGCATCGTCCA
>JALNWC010000120.1 GCA_023231075.1 Rhodoferax sp. | reverse complement strand
GCCACCACCCAGTTGGCGGACACGTCCCACAGCTCCATTTGTTCTTCGACCCGGCGCTTGATGGCGTCGCCGGCCACGGTGCAGCCCAGCATGCGCGTGGGAGGGGGCAGGCCGCCCCAGTCGCCGCTGGCCAGGCGGTCAATGTTTTCCAGAAACTCGACACCCTGCGCCAACAAGGGGGCGTTATGCTGCGGCGCGGTGTGCAAGGCCCACTTCAAGCGGGTGTTGCCGATATCAATGGCCAAAAAAGTCATGGCGGCATTATCAGCAATTCTGATATCTTGCGGGACAGACCGCAGTGACGCGCAGCAAACAAGCTCTGTCCTCAACAAATTATTGAGCTGTCAGCTGGCATTATCAGCTCTGGCGCCACGGCAGGCCGCGCAAACGCCAGCCGCCCAGGTGGCCGCGCTGGGCATGGCTGTCGGGGTCGCCTTCAAAACCTTCCAGAATGTTGTAAGCCTCCAGCCCGAGTTCGGTCGCGCGTTTGGCGGCGGCAATGGAGCGCACGCCGCTGCGGCACAGCAGCGCCACTTTTTTGCCCGCCGCCACGGCGGCCAGCAGTTCGGCGTCGAAGTTGGGGTTGTTCACCATGCCGGGCCACTGCTTCCAGGCGACCGCCGGGGCATCGGGCACAAAGCCCACCCAGGCGCGTTCGGCGTCCGAGCGCACGTCCACCAGCACCGCCTCGCCACTCTGTACCCAGCGCCAGGCCAGCGTGCCGCTGATGTCGCCCGCGTAGCCAGGAGCGGGCTGCACCTGCAGGCTGTTGACGGCGTGCGCATCGTGGCGCAGGCCGCCATGCAGGTTGGCGGGCACGGCCTCAGCGATGCGTTTGGGCGGCGGCAGGTGCAACGCGTCCATGATGGCAATGAATTCTTCTTCGGTTTTGCCGGCCACCCGGGCATTGCCGACTTTTTCGACGCCGATGGTCGAGTGGGTCTTGCCCTGGTAGTCATGGCCCGGCCACACCGTGGTGTCGTCGGGCAGCTTGAACAGCACCTCGGTCAGGCTGTGGTACAGGGCCTTGGCGCTGCCGCTTTGAAAGTCGGTGCGGCCACAGCCGTTGATCAGCAGGGTGTCGCCGGTAAAGACATGATGGCGCCAGACAAAGCACGTGCTGCCGGCGGTGTGGCCGGGGGTGTGCAGGGCACGAATCTGTTCACCGCCGAAATTCAACACGTCGCCGTCCTTGAGCTGGACCGAGGCGGTGGCGATGCCGCAGTCGGCTGGCGCCGTGGTTTTGGCGCCGGCCAGCTCGGCCAACAGTCCTGCGCTGGTGATGTGGTCGGCGTGCGCATGGGTTTCCAGCGCCCACACCAGCTTCAGGCCGTCATCGCGCAGCACCTGCAGGTCGCGCTCAAGCTGGGTGTCCACCGGGTCGATGATGATGGCTTCGCGCGTGGCGGTGTCAAACAGCACGTAGGTGTAGGTGCCGGAGGCGGTATCGAAGAGTTGAATCGGTTTCATGGCGTGGGGGGGTCGAAATGCGTGTGGCGCCCTGGTTGGCAAAGGGAGACTGAACTGTAACTGCTTGGCAAGCAGTCCATGAAAAACCATGAAAGCGGCGCCCCTTTGGTTCGGGAATCCGCTAAGATTGACGTTTACGTCAACGTCAAGTCAGCGTTTGCCTGTCTGATCGCTGGTCCGAAATTTATAAATTGCCATCTGGAGACACCCACCATGACCGACCTGTCCGCCGATTTCAAGACCCTGGCCAACTACCGACCCGTCAACAAGGTGCGCTTTGTCACCGCCGCCAGCCTGTTTGACGGCCACGATGCCGCCATCAACATCATGCGCCGCATTTTGCAAAGCATGGGCGCCGAGGTGATCCACCTGGGCCATAACCGCAGCGTCGACGAGGTGGTCACCGCTGCGCTGCAGGAAGACGCCCAGGGCATTGCCATGAGCTCCTACCAGGGCGGGCACGTCGAGTATTTCAAATACATGGTCGATTTGCTGAAAAGCCGGGGCGGCGCGCACATCCAGGTGTTTGGCGGCGGCGGCGGCGTCATCGTCCCCAGCGAGATCAGGGAGTTGATGGACTACGGCGTGACCCGCATCTACAGCCCCGAAGACGGCCAGCGCATGGGCCTGGCCGGCATGATCGGCGAGATGGTGATGCGCTGTGACAAAGACCTGACGCAGTACGCACCCAAAGCCATCGAGGCGATTCAGGGCCACACCGAGCTTGCCTGGCGGGCGCTGGCGCAGCTCATCACCGGGCTTGAGAACGAGGCCGCCGCGGGCCAGGCCAAAGCCGCGCTGTCCAAGCCATTCAAGGCGCTCACCCAGGACATCAAGGCGCTCGCCGCGACCAAAAAGATCCCCGTGCTGGGCATCACCGGCACCGGCGGCGCGGGCAAATCCAGCCTCACCGACGAATTGATTCGCCGCCTGCGCCTCGACCAGAACGACAGCCTGCGCGTGGCGGTGATCAGCATCGACCCGTCCCGGCGCAAGAGCGGCGGCGCCCTGTTGGGCGACCGCATCCGCATGAACGCCATCAACCCCTGGGTCAAATTGGGGTCGGATCCCGATATGCGCAGCAATTCGGGCTCTGACCCCAATTTGGCCGCGTCGCAAAGCGGCGCTTGGGCTCGCGTCTTCATGCGCAGCCTGGCCACGCGCGACTTTGGCAGCGAGATCAGCGCCGCCCTGCCCGATGTGATTGCCGCCTGCAAGGTGGCCGGATTCGACCTGGTCATCGTCGAGACCTCGGGCATCGGCCAGGGCGACGCCGCCATCGTGCCGCATGTGGATGTGCCCATGTACGTGATGACGCCCGAATTCGGCGCCGCCAGCCAGCTGGAAAAAATCGACATGCTCGACTTTGCCGAGTTTGTGGTCATCAACAAGTTCGACCGCAAGGGCGCCTCCGATGCGCTGCGCGACGTGGCCAAGCAGGTGCAGCGCAACAAGGAAGCGTTTACCACCCCGGTCGATCAGATGCCGGTGTTCGGCACCATGGCGGCGCGTTTCAACGACGACGGCGTGACCGCGCTCTACCAGGCCCTCAAAGTGCGCCTGGCCGAGCTCGGTCTGCCGGTGCATGAGGGCAGCCTGCCCAAAGTGGCCGTGCGCCACAGCACCAACCAGACCCCGGTGCTGCCGGCCGCGCGCACCCGCTACCTGGCCGAGATCAGCGACACCGTGCGCGGCTACAAAACCAAAGCCCGCGCCCAGGCCAGGCTGGCGCGGGAAATCCAGCAACTGCACGCCACAGCACAGATGTTGCTGGAACACGACCCGTGCAGGGAGGGGTCGGCCAAGCCCGGCGCATACGGCACGGTCATGGCATTGGCCCAAACCCGCAGCGAGCGGCAGGACCCGGCCGCCGCCAAGTTGCTGGCGCAGTGGCCGGCCATGCAAACGGCCTACGCCGGTGATGAATACGTGGTGAAAATCCGCGACAAGGAGTTGCGCACCGCGCTCACCACCAAGAGCCTGAGCGGCACCACCATCCGCAAGGTCTGCCTGCCGCAGTACGAGGACCACGGCGAAATCCTCAAATGGCTGATGCTCGACAACGTGCCCGGCAGCTACCCCTACACCGCGGGCACCTTCGCCTTCAAGCGCGAAGGCGAGGACCCGACCCGCATGTTTGCCGGCGAGGGCGACCCGTTTCGCACCAACAAGCGCTTCAAGCTGCTGTCGGAAGGCATGGCGGCCAAGCGCCTGAGCACCGCCTTTGACTCGGTCACGCTGTACGGCAACGACCCCGACCCGCGCCCCGACATCTACGGCAAGGTGGGCAACTCGGGCGTCTCCATTGCCACCATCGACGACCTGAAAGTGCTGTACAGCGGCTTTGATCTGTGCAGCCCGGCCACCAGCGTCAGCATGACCATCAACGGCCCGGCGCCCAGCATCCTGGCCATGTTCATGAACGCCGCCATCGACCAGAACCTGGAAAAATTTGCCGCTGACAATGGCCGGGAACCGACCGACACCGAAGCGCAGAAGATTCGCGAGTGGGTGCTGGCCAACGTGCGCGGCACGGTGCAGGCCGACATTTTGAAAGAAGACCAGGGCCAGAACACCTGCATCTTCAGCACCGAGTTCAGCCTCAAAGTCATGGGCGACATCGCCAGCTACTTTGTGCACCACAACGTGCGCAACTTCTACAGCGTGAGCATTTCCGGCTACCACATCGCCGAAGCCGGCGCCAACCCGATCAGCCAATTGGCCTTCACTTTAAGCAACGGCTTCACCTTTGTCGAAGCCTACCTGGCGCGCGGCATGCACATCGACGACTTTGCGCCCAACCTGAGCTTTTTCTTCAGCAACGGCATGGACCCCGAATACACCGTGATGGGCCGGGTCGCGCGGCGCATCTGGGCCGTGGCCATGAAAGACAAATACGGCGCCAACGAGCGCAGCCAGAAGCTCAAATACCACATCCAGACATCGGGGCGCAGCCTGCACGCGCAGGAAATCCAGTTCAACGACATCCGCACCACGCTGCAGGCGCTGATCGCCATCTACGACAACTGCAACAGCCTGCACACCAACGCGTTCGACGAAGCCATCACCACGCCGACCGAAGACTCGGTGCGCCGCGCCATGGCGATCCAGCTCATCATCAACCGCGAATGGGGCCTGGCCAAGAACGAAAACCCGTCACAGGGCGCTTTCGTCATCGAAGAACTGACCGAACTGGTCGAAGAAGCCGTGCTGCTGGAGTTCGAGCGCATCACCGAGCGCGGCGGCGTGCTCGGCGCCATGGAAACCGGCTACCAGCGCGGCAAGATCCAGGACGAGTCGATGCACTATGAAATGCTCAAGCACACCGGCGAGTTGCCCATCATCGGCGTCAACACCTTCCGTAACCCGCATGGCGACCAGGTCATGGACAAGCTGGAACTGGCGCGCTCGACCGAAGAAGAAAAGCAGAGCCAGCTAACGCGCCTGGCCGATTTCCATGCCCGCCATGCAGCCGAAGCCCCGGCCATGCTGGCGCGCCTGAAACAGGCCGTGATCGACAACCAGAACGTGTTCGAGGTGCTGATGGACGCCGTGCGCGTGTGCTCGCTGGGCCAGATCACCAACGCCTTGTTCGAGGTCGGCGGGCAATACCGGCGCAATATGTAAATTCCCCGTCGCTGCGAGCCCTTCGATGAACTCAGGACAGGCTAAAGCGCGGCAGTCCATGCCGTCGGAAGGCATGGAGGGCGTCACTGTGTTCGCAATGACGAAATGAGAAAACGGCCCGAAAGGGCCGTTTGTCATGGTGCCGCAAAACGCGGCTGAAGAGCGTATCAACCGCCCTTTTTGCAGCGCTTGCCGGGGTTCTTCTTGTTGTTGGTGGCCACGCCACGCTCCAGGCTGCGCATCTGGCCGTGCGGGGCGGTAAAACAAACGCCCTTGGGCGCGACGGGACGGGGGGTGGCTTTGCGCTCGGCTTCGGTGCGGAATTCTTTGGCCATTTTGGGACTCCAGTGGGTGAGTAGAAAAGCAAGGATTATCCCAGCTTCAGGCCCGTACCTGAATTGGAAAATACTGATTCCCGGTATTTTTGATGCTGATCGTTGAATTCCTATATGAATTCATGTTTACAATGTCCTATATGAATTCCATGCTGCGCATTCCGCTGAAGACCAACGCCGAGCAACACGTGCGTCTGGCGCAGTTGCAGTCGGCGTTTGCCGGGGTATGCAACGCCATCGCGCCCACGGTGCAGCAAACCAAAGTGTGGAACCGGGTGGCCTTGCACCATTTAACCTACCGCAGCCTGCGCGAGCAGTTTCCCGACATGGGCTCGCAGATGGTGTGCAATGCCATTTATTCGGTGTCGCGCACCTGCCGCATGGTGTTTCAGCACCCGCAAAGCCCGTTCAACCTGACCCGGCTAGGAAGCAAACCCCTGCCACTGCTGCGTTTTTCTGATAATTGCCCGGTGTACTTTGATCGCCACACCCTGAGCGTCAACAAGGGCCAGTTGTCGATGTACACGCTGGATGGGCGCTTGCGCTTTGCACTGGCTTTGAGTCCGGAAAACGAGCTCGACTTCGCCACCAAAAAATTACGTGAGATTGTCCTGTCAAGGCGCCCGGACGACATGTTCGAGCTGGTTTTCCAGTTTGGCGACGAGCCGGCCGAGAACGCCACCCATTCAAAGTTGTCTTCCAACTCTGAATTTCCAGAATATGTCATGGTCGAGGAGACCCAATGAGTCAAAAAAAACCTGTATCAGAGCTGCGCCAGGCTATCACGGCCTTGAATCCATACTTCAAAAAGGTCGGCGGGTTCAGTTTGATTGCCACCCTGCTGATTCTGGCCCCCTCCGTTTACATGCTGGAGGTCTATGACCGGGTGGTGAACAGCCGCAGCTACATGACACTCGCCATGCTGACGCTGCTGGTGCTGGCTGCCTTTGTGCTGATGGAGGTGCTCGAGTGGGTTTGCGCCGAAATCCTGCATGAATCCTCCCTCAAATTCGATAGCACACTGAGCGGGCGCGTCTTTGCCGCCATTTTCGAGGCCAACCTCAAACGCCTGCCTGGCGGCACAACGCAACCCATGAACGACTTCCGTTCGCTGCGCGATTTTTTCCATGCGCCCGTGGTGCTAGCGTTCATGCAGGCGCCAGTGTCGCTGGTGTTTTTGCTGCTGATCTTTGCCATCAGCCCGGTGCTGGGCTGGACGGCGGTGGTGGCTGCCATGGTGCAAACCTTTGTCGGCTGGCTCAATGAGCGCAGCACCCAGCCGCCCTTGCTGGCTGCCAATCAAAGTGCCGCCGCGGCACAACAATATGCTGATGGCACGCTACGCAACGCCCAGGTCATTGAATCCATGGGCATGCTGCGCGACATCCACAAGCGCTGGATCGCCAAGCAACGCGAGTTTCTGGGCTTGCAGGCCAAAGCCTCGGACCACGCCGGGTATTACCAGGCCATCTCCAAGTTTTTACAAAACACGGTCAGTTCGATGATGTTGGGGCTGGGCGCCTGGCTGTTGCTGAACGACCAGCTCAGTGGCGGCGCCTCCTACATGATTGTGGGCTCCATTCTGGGTGGGCGGGTGCTGGCCCCCTTGGTGCAAATTGTGTCGCAGTGGCAAACCGTGGTGAACGTGCGGGGCGCCTACGCGCGCCTGGATAGCCTGCTCACGGCCGTCCCCTTGCGGCCAGCGGGCATGGCGCTTCCCGCACCGCAGGGCCAATTGCAGGTTGAAAACTTGACAGCCAGCGCGCCGGGGTCGCCGGTACCCATTCTCAAAGGCGTGAATTTTGCACTGCAGCCTGGCGAAGTGCTGGCCGTGGTGGGGCCGTCGGCCTCGGGCAAAACCACGCTGGCGCGGTTGCTGGTCGGCTTGTGGCCGGCCCTCAATGGCAAGGTGCGACTCGATGGCGTTGACGTTT
>JALNWC010000119.1 GCA_023231075.1 Rhodoferax sp. | reverse complement strand
GCAGGGCCTTGCAGGCTTGCACGCCGGAATAGTCAAATTCGCAGGCCTGTCCGATGATGATGGGACCCGCGCCAATGATGAGGATGCTTTTGATGTCGGTACGTTTTGGCATGTTGAAGGACGACTCTCTTGTTTTATTAATTCAGGCTGGCGCTGGCCAATTTGGCCCCAAACCACAGAAACAGGCCACCCACCAGGCTCGACAGCCCGGCCGACAGCTTTTTACGCCGGGCAAATCCCTGCGCCAGTCTGGCCCCGGTGACGATCAGCACCGACAGGTACAGGGCGCTGAAAGTCATCAGGATGGCGCTCAAAATCAAAAATGGCACTTCCGGATGGGCATAACTGGTGTCGATGAACTGGACAAAAAACGACAGCAAAAACAAGATTGCCTTCGGATTCAGCAGGCTGATCACCAGGGCGCGGCGGAACGGCCGCTGCAAATGGGCCGCGTCGGCTGCAGCGCTTGATGCGACCGGGCCCGGGGCCCTTGAAACGCGGGTCGGCGCATCGGGCTGCGAACGCAAACCGGCGAACGCCGCGCGCAGCAAATTAAAACCGACCCAGGCCAGGTAAGCGGCACCCACGTACTTGACCACCATGAACATGGCCGGGTAAGTGCGCAGCACACCGGCCGCCCCCAAGGCGGTACACAGCAGCAAAATGGTGTCGCCGACGAAGACCCCGTAAGCGCCCTGAAAACCGGCGCGCACGCCACGTGCTGTTGCCACCGACAGCACATACAGCGAATTGGGCCCGGGCAGCAAGATGATGCCAAAGGCACCAATCGCATAAGTCCACAGGTCGGTGACCCCGTAAAAACTCACGCGCGTGCCTCCATGGCCGCCACAAAACGGTCAAACAGGTAAGCAATGTCATGCGGGCCGGGGGAAGCTTCGGGGTGACCCTGGAAGCTGAAGGCCGGCTGGTCGGTGCGCTCCAGGCCTTGCAGCGTGCCGTCGAACAGGCTGATGTGGGTGGCCCGCAGATTGGCCGGCAGGGTTTTTTCGTCGACCGCAAAGCCGTGGTTCTGGCTGGTGATGCTGACGCGGCCGCTGTCGAGGTCTTTCACCGGATGGTTGGCGCCGTGGTGGCCGAACTTCATCTTGAATGTTTTGGCACCGGAAGCCAGCGCCATGATCTGGTGCCCCAGGCAAATGCCGAAGGTCGGGATGCCGCTGTCGATCAGTTCGGCCGCGGCCGCAATGGCGTAATCGCAAGGTTGCGGATCGCCCGGGCCGTTGCTCAGGAAAATGCCGTCGGGCTGCTGCGCCAGCACCTCGGCGGCCGGGGTTTGGGCCGGCACCACGGTGACCCGGCAAGCACGTGCGCTGAGCATGCGCAGGATATTTTTCTTGACGCCAAAGTCGTAGGCGACGACGTGAAAACGTGGCGCGGTTTGTTCGCCAAAACCGGGCTGACCTTCTTTTTCAGGGTTGAACAGCGCCCATTCGGTTTGCGTCCAGCCATAGCTTTCCCGGGTGCTGACGACCTTGGCCAAGTCTGTGCCCGCCATGTCGGGAGCCGACCTGGCCAGAGCAAGCGCCCGGTCGATGACCGCCTGCGTGGCCACCTCACCGGCGGCCAATGCCAGAATGCAGCCGTTTTGCGCGCCCTGGGTGCGCAATTGGCGCGTCAACTGGCGCGTGTCAATATTGGCAATGGCGACCGTGCCTTGTTCGCGCAAATAGGCATCAAGCGGCTGGGTGGAGCGAAAGTTGGACGCCAGCAGGGGCAGGTCCTTGATGATCAATCCGGCAGCGTGAACCTTGTCGGCTTCCACATCCTGCGGGTTGACACCGTAATTGCCGATGTGCGGATAGGTCAGGGTGACAATTTGCTGGCAGTAGCTGGGGTCGGTCAGGATTTCCTGGTAGCCGGTCATGGCGGTGTTGAAAACCACCTCACCCACCGTGCAACCCGTGGCTCCGATGGAATTACCAAGATAGACCGTTCCGTCTGCGAGCGCCAGGATGGCCGATGGGGTATTTCCCTTGAGAGACAAAAGCACTGGGTTCTCCGAAATGGTTGCGGGTACGCCCAAGCACGCAGGAAGGACTCCTGAAGCGGCTGCTGACTGGGATGGGGTGGACTGCTGCTGCGAGCGTACGCGGGTGCGAAATTGACCCGGATTATAGCCCAGGGGCAAGCCTAGACCAAGTGCGCGGTGGCACTGGCGTGCAGGCAAATCGCCGCGGCCGAGGCCACATTGAGCGACTCTTCACCCCCCGGTTGGGCGATGCGCACATGGCCACTGGCACGCGCTTCGAGTTCCGCACAAACGCCCTGCCCTTCATGCCCCAAAGCCCAGGCGCAAGGCATGGGAAGCTCCTTTTTCAGGAGCGCCTGGTGCAAATAACTGCCACGGTGTGAACTGGTCACGAGCAGCGGCACCGTCAAGACATCCAGCTGCTCCAGCGAGGCGCCCTCGACGAGCTGCAGACCCCAATGGGCACCCATGCCGGCCCGCAGCACCTTGGTGCTCCACAGGGCGGCCGTGCCTTTGAGCGCAATGACCTGCCTGAAGCCGAAGGCCGAGGCGCTGCGCAGGATCGCGCCCACATTGCCGGCGTCCTGCACCCGGTCCAGGATGACCGTTGCCGCGTCGGCCTGGATGGCTGACTGTTGCGGCAAATCAAAGACAAAGCCCAGACGGGTCGGCGACTCCAGGGTGCTGAGTTCATCGAACAGCGGGTCGCTCAACACCACGTTCCTGGGCGCGGCCTGCACATAGGCGGCAGGCGCCACGGGCCAGTAAGACGCTGAAAACAGGCCGATGGCCGGCCGCACACCCCGCCCCAGGGCGGCCCGCAACAAATGGTCGCCCTCGGCCCAGACGCGCTGCTGCTTGCGGTAATCGGTATTGCCGTGGGCCAGTCGTTTGAGGTCCTTGAACAAGGCGTTGTCGCGCGAGCTGATGTGCAGTACCTGGGGTGAGCTCATGGCGTGACGCCTTGCAAAACCTCGGTCACCGGGCGAAAACTGGTGCGGTGCACGGGACAGGCGCCATGCGCTTGCAAGGCTGACAAATGCGCTGCCGTGCCGTAGCCCTTGTGCCGGGCAAAACCATAGGCCGGATACACCGCATCGACCTCCCGACACCAGCGGTCGCGCGTGACCTTGGCCAGAATCGATGCCGCCGAAATCGCCGCCACCAGGGCATCGCCCTTGACGATGGCCTCGGCGCGCATGGGCAACACCGGCAGACGATTGCCGTCGACCAGCACCAGCTTCGGGCTCAGGCGCAAGCCTTCCACCGCACGGCGCATGGCCAGCAAGGTCGCCTGCAAAATGTTGAGCGTGTCGATTTCCTGCACGCTGGCTTGCGCCACCGAAAAGCACAGGGACTTGGCCCGGATCTCATCAAACAGCTGCTCACGTTTGCGTTCCGTGAGCTTTTTGGAGTCTGCCAGGCCCTTGATCGGATGGAGTTCGTCCAGAATGACCGCAGCCGCGAGCACCGGGCCTGCCAATGGGCCACGACCCGCTTCGTCAACCCCGGCGATCAAGCCGTTGATTTCCCATTGCCGGGCGAGCTGTTGCAGGCTGGCAGGCGTTTGGCCACGGCGCCCGGCGGGACGCACCGACCGTGACAGTGACGCCCGGCTGGCGCCGGACTCAGGGCTGAAGGAGTTGCGCGATGGCATGGGCAGCAAGCTGGGGTGTATCGCGCTGCAACTCGGCGTGCAGCGCGCAAAAGCGTTGTTCAAGGGCGTGTATTTTCTCAGGCTGGCTGGCTTTGGCGTCAAGCCACTGTAAAACTTCGTGCGCCAGGGCGTGCGGCGTGGCGGCGTCCTGCAGCAGCTCGGGCACGACAAAATCACGACACAAAATATTGGGCAAACCGACCCAGGCCTGCAGTTTCTTGCGCCGCATGATCTGCCACGACAAGCAGCCCATGCGGTAGGCAATGACCATGGGACGCTTGAACAGGGCCGCTTCGAGCGTGGCCGTGCCGCTGGCGATCAGGGCCACGTCACAGGCGGCAAGCACCGTATGCGATTGCCCCGCGACCAGTTGCACCTGATCCACCATGCCGCCAGCCTTGAGCGCTGCCTCCATTTGGGCCTGCCGCGCTGGCACCACGGGAACGATGAATTGGGTGCCAGGCCGCGCTTGCCGGATCAACCGGGCCGCCTTGAAGAAGTGCGCCGCCAGATGGGCGATTTCAGAGGCGCGACTGCCCGGCAAAATGGCGACCACGGCATCTTGCGCTGACAAACCCAGCCTGGCGCGCGCAGCGAGCCGGTCAGGCTGCAGCGGAATCACGTTGGCCAGCGGGTGGCCCACATAGGTGGCGGCGATGCCATGGGCGGCCAGCAGGGCCGGCTCGAACGGAAAAATGCACAGCACATGGTCGACGCTGCGCTTGATTTTCTCGATCCGCTCAGGTCGCCAGGCCCAAATGGAAGGACAGACAAAATGCACGGTCTTGATGCCCTGGGCCCGCAAGGCGGCCTCCAGGTCGAGGTTGAAGTCGGGGGCATCCACGCCGATAAAGACATCGGGCGGGTCTTGCAGCAGGCGTGTTTTGAGCTGGCTGCGAATGCCGACAATTTCGCGGTAACGGCGCAGCACCTCCCAGCCAAAGCCGTGGACGGCGAGCTTGTCGTGCGGCCACCAGGCCTCAAAACCGCGCTGCACCATCTGCGGGCCGCCAATGCCCGCCGCGTGCAAACCAGGCCAGCGCTGCTGCAAGCCGTCCAGTAGCAAACCGGCCAGCAGATCGCCAGAAGTTTCACCGGCGACCAGGGCGGCTTGCATGCTGTGATGGTTAAAAGCTCAGCGCACAATGCCGCGCTGGGGCGACGCCTGGTCCAGAAACGAGACCATCATCTGCACGTCCGGCAAGGCTTCGGGGTAAGTTTGCGTTAGATTTTCAATCTGTTCGCGGGCCGCTTGCAGCGTCAGGTCGTCCCGGTACAGCGCCTTATGCATGGCCTTGACGGCGCTGATGCGTTCGGGCGAAAAGCCGCGCCGGCGCAAACCCTCAAAATTCATCGAGCGCGCCGCTGCCGGCTGTCCCTGGCACATCACGAAGGGTGGCAAATCGGCAAACAGCAGCGCGCACATGGCCGTCATGCTGTGGGCGCCGATGCGCACAAACTGGTGCACCACGGTAAAGCCGCCCAGAATCGCCCAGTCACCCACATGCACATGTCCCGCCAGTTGCGAGTTGTTGGCAAAAATGGTGTGGTTGCCGACCTGGCAGTCATGCGCCAGGTGCACATAAGCCATCAGCCAGTTGTCGTCACCGACACAGGTCACGCCGACATCGCCGGGCGAGCCGATGTTGAAGGTGCAAAACTCGCGGATGGTGTTGCGGTTGCCAATGACCAGCTCACAGGGCTCACCGGCGTATTTCTTGTCCTGCGGAATGGCGCCCAGCGAGGCAAATTGGAAAATGCGGTTGTCGCAACCAATGGTGGTGTGGCCTTCCAGCACGCAATGCGGACCCACGGTGGTGCCGGCACCAATTTTGACGTGTGGACCAATGACGGTGTAAGGCCCGACCGTGACAGAACCGTCGAGTTCGGCCGCGGGGTCAACCAGCGCCGTGGCATGGAGGGTGGTCAAGCGCGGCTCCTCAGGCGATTTTGCGCATGGCGCAGGTGAGCTCAGCCTCGACCGCCAGCACGCCGTCCACGGTGGCGCAGGTCTTGAATTTGAAAATGCCGGCCTTCATGCGCAGCAATTCCACGTCAAGAATCAGCTGGTCGCCAGGCTCCACCGGGCGTTTGAAACGGACGCCTTCCATGCCGGCAAAGTAGTAAACCATGTCGTCGGTGGCGCCTGAGTCAATGGCGTCAAAGGCCAGCAAGGCAGCCGCTTGCGCCAAAGCTTCGAGCATCAACACGCCCGGCATCACCGGACGATGCGGAAAATGCCCTTGGAAAAAGGGCTCGTTGATGGTGACATTTTTCAGGGCCTTGATGGATTTGCCCTTGTCGATCACGAGCACCCGGTCCACCAGCAAGAACGGGTAGCGGTGCGGCAACTTGGTGAGAATTTTGTAGATATCCATCATGGTGTCCTTGGTTCGAATTTTATTGATTGCGTTGCGCTTCCAGCGCCCGGATGCGCTCACGCAGGCTGGCCAGCTGTTTGAGCGATGCGGCGTTTTTCTCCCAGGCCGCGTTGTCGTCGAGCGGGAACATGCCGGTGTAATGACCCGGCTTGTGGATGGAGCGCGTCGCCACCGAGGCAGCGGAAATGTGAACCCCGTCGGCCAGCGTCAGATGGCCCAGCACGATGGCGCCGCCGCCCACGGTGCAGTGGGCACCGATGGTGGCGGTACCGGCCACGCCGACGCAACCCGCCATGGCCGTGTGCTGGCCGATGTGCACGTTGTGTCCGATCTGGATCAGGTTGTCGAGCTTGACGCCATCTTCGATCACGGTGTCCTGCAGCGCGCCCCGGTCAATACAGGTGTTGGCGCCAATTTCGACATCATTGCCAATGCGCACCGCGCCCAATTGTTCAATTTTTTCCCAGACGCCCGCGTTGGGGGCAAAACCAAAGCCGTCGGCACCGATCACGACGCCGGCGTGGATGATGCAGCGCTCACCCACCAGACAACGCTCACCCAGCGTGACGCGCGACTTGAGCACGGTCCGGGCACCCACCACGGCACCTGCCTCGACCACACACAAGGGGCCGATGCGCGCGCTCGGATGCACCCGGGCCAGGGGGTCGATCACCGCACTGGGGTGGATCAGCGGCCCGCTGGGTACGGCCAGGGTTTGCTTCCAGAGCTGGGTCACGCGGGCATAGTACAAATAGGGCTGATCGGTCACGATGCAGGCACCCCGCGCTGCGGCCAGCGCCTGGAATTGCTGGCTGACGATCACACACCCGGCTTTGGAGGCCGACAACAGATGCTGGTACTTGGGATGGCTGAGAAAACTCAGCTGGCCCGCTTGGGCACTCTCAAGGGGCGCCAGGCCTTCGATCAGCAGACTGGCGTCGCCGTGCAACTCGCCGCCCAGCGCCTCAACAATAGATGCCAATCGCAGGGTCACGCGCAGTCCGCCTTCAAGTTCAGAATTACTTGGCAGCAGGCGTGTTGAGCGCCTTGATCACCTTGTCGGTCATGTCGTGCTTGGGGTTGACGTATACCGCATCCTGAAAAATAAAGTCATAGTTTTCAGCCACGGCCAAGTCCTTGATGACCTTGTTGGCGCGCTGAATCACCAGTTGCAACTCTTCGTTTTTACGCGCGTTCAGGTCTTCCTGGAACTCGCGCCGCTTTCTTTGAAAATCGCGATCCTGCTCCAGCAGTTGTTTCTGACGGGTCTGGCGCTGGATTTCAGGCAAGGTGGGCGCCTCGCGCTCAAACTTGTCCGCCAGCGCCTTGATGCTGGCGCCCTGGTCAACCAGCTCTTTTTCGCGCTTGGAAAACTCCTGCTCAAGTTTGGTCTGCGCCGCCT
>JALNWC010000118.1 GCA_023231075.1 Rhodoferax sp. | reverse complement strand
TTTCCCATGAACCGACACCTCTGGCTACTGGCCATTTGCCAAGGTCTTTTTCTGACCAACAACGTCACGTTTATCGCCATCAACGGCCTGGTCGGCTTCAGCCTGGCGCCGCTGGGCTGGATGGCCACGCTGCCGGTGATGGGCTATGTGGTGGGCGGCGCGTTTTCGACCGGGCTGGTGGCCAAAAGCCAGCACCGATTTGGCCGCAAGGCCGCGTTCCAGATGGGGCTGGTGGTGGCTGCCTTGAGCGCGCTGCTGTGTGCCTATGCCGCCTGGAGCCAGAACTTCTGGCTGCTGTGCGCGGCCACGGTGATGGCCGGTTATTACAACGCCAATGCCAACCTGTACCGCTTTGCCGCCGCCGAGCTGGCCCGGGTGGGCTACAAGGAAAAAGCGGTGTCGATGGTGATGGCCGGCGGCCTGATTGGTGCCGTCGCCGGACCCAACCTGGCAGCGCAAACGCGCACCCTGACCGATGTGCCTTTCATGGGCGCCTACCTGGCGCTGGCCGGGGTCGCGCTGCTGTCCATGGCGGTGCTGTCCTTCATCACCTTTCCACCCGCGCCAGCCAAGATGCACAACGACGACGGCCGCCCGCTGCGCGAGATCATGCGCCAGCCGGTCTTTATGGTGGCTGCCGCCTGCGGCGCGCTGGGTTTTGGTGTGATGAACCTGCTGATGGCCGCCACACCGCTGGCCATGCAGCAGTGCAGCCTGCCCTTTGCTGACGTGGCGCTGGTGCTGGAATGGCATGTGATCGGCATGTTTGCGCCGGGCTTTTTTACCGGCCATTTGATCAAGCGCTTTGGCGTGCTGCCGATCATGGGGGCGGGCGTGCTGCTCAATGCCGCGTGCATCGTGGTGGCGCTGTCGGGCGTGGATCTGCACCAGTTTTTGATTGCGCTGTTTTTGCTGGGCGTGGGCTGGAATTTTTTGTTCACCGGCAGCACCACCCTGTCTTTGCAAACCTACACGCCAGCGGAGAAAGACCGGGCCCAGGGCGCGCTCAACTTTTTCGTCTTTGCCATCACCGCGCTGAGCTCCTTTGCTTCGGGCGTGCTGGTCACCACCCAGGGCTGGCAGCTGCTCAATGCGGGCTCGCTGATTCCGGTGGCCCTGACCGGCGCGGCCATTGTCTGGCTCGGGACGCGGCCGCATGCCGCGTTGCCCCGCGCGCTGTGACTGTGGGAGGGTCAGCTCGCCTGCACCATCCGCTCACTTTTCCAGTACACGTCATCGCCCACGCTGCCGTCGCTGCGGTAGCGGTTGAGCACGCGGGCCAGCACAAACATCAGATCCGACAAGCGGTTGAGGTAATGCCGGGGCGTGTCTTTCAAGGTTTCCTGGCCTTCCAGTGCCACTACCGCACGCTCGGCCCGGCGCGCCACGGTGCGGCACACATGGGCCAGCGCGGCGGCGCGGGTGCCTGCCGGAAGGATGAATTCCTGCAGGCGCGGCAGCGCCTCGTTGTGCTGCGCCAGCGCGTTGTCCAAGACCAGCACCGCGTCGGCCTTGAGCAGCTCAAAGCCCGGAATCGACAATTCGCCACCCAGGTTGAACAGCTGGTGCTGGACCTCGACCAGCAGGCTGCGCACGCCGTCGGGCATGGTTTCGCACAGCAGCACGCCGATGTTGGAGTTGAGCTCGTCAACGTCGCCCATGGCGTGCACGCGCAGGCTGTTTTTGGAGACGCGGGTGTTGTCACCGAGGCCGGTGGTGCCGTTGTCTCCGGTGCGGGTGGCGATTTGTGTCAGTCGGTTGCCCATGGATGAACTCTCAAAAAAATGGAAGGATGCCTGGTGTCGTGTGCTGGTGAGGGCGCACTTGAGCAGAACGGACGATTATCACGGAGACCCATCTTGAACGCACCCGCCCCTTCGTTACACCCGGAAATTGACAGTCGCCCCGCACCCGCCGCCTTGCGGCAAGCCTTGTCCGAGCGCTTTGGTCCGCAGTACCCCGCGGCCCTGGTGGTGCGTGAACAGCATGGCCGCGACAAATCGTCCTTCAGCGTGCCGCCGTGGTCTTTTCCGAGAACACGCAGGATGTGGCGGACGCCGTCAAGCTGGGCCGCGCGCTTCAAGGTGCCGGTGATCCCGTTTGGCGTTGGCTCCTCACTCGAAGGCCATTTGCTGGCGCTGCAGGAGGCCGACGCCGGGGCCATTGCCATGATGCGTGCCATCAAGCAGGCGCTGGACCCCGGCAACGTGATGAACCCGGGCAAGATATTCAGGTAAGCCCGGCAGCATCTGCGCAGCGGCCTACTCGATGGTCAGGCGCTGCGCACCGCTCAGGGCCTGCTTTTTGGGCAAGGTGAGGGTCAGCACGCCGTTGTCGTACCTGGCCTTGGCCTGGGTCTGGTCAATGTCCGAGGCCAGCTGGAAGCTGCGCGACACGGCACCGTAATAGCGCTCGCTGCGCAGGGTTTTTTCGTCTGCGCTGGTGCTGTCCTGCTGCTTGATTTCGGCGCGCAGGCTCACCACATTGCCTTCCACGGCGACCTGGATGTCTTCCTTGGGCACGCCCGGAATTTCGGCCTGCACGGTGTAGGCGTCGCCACTTTCCTTCACGTCCACCTTGATCTGGGAGGGCGTCGGCAGGGCGTCACCATGCAGGGGCTTGATGTAAAAACCAGGGGCCACATCGCGGAAAAAGTCGTCAAACAGACCGCCGCGTGTCATCAGTGCATTCATGAGATTCTCCTTCTTCAACAGTATCCTGGGTGAGCAGCCCGCAGTCCCCATGACCGCAAAGCTTCACTCTTGAAAATAAGGTTCACTGCGCAGATTTCAAGTCTCAAGTTCCGATGTCGAGCCCGGCCTGACAAATTCAGCGCCCTTACTTGCCGTTGATGGCCAGCAACTCGACCTCAAACAACAGCGTGGCGTTCGGCGGAATCACGCCACCGGCGCCGCGTGCGCCATAGGCGATGGACGCCGGGCAGGTCAGTTTGGCCTTGCCGCCGACCTTCATGCGCTGCACGCCTTCGGTCCAGCAGGGGATGACGTTGCCCAAGGGGAATTCAATCGCCTGGTTGCGCTTGTAGGAGCTGTCGAATTCCTTGCCGTCCGGGAAGGTGCCCCGGTAATTGACCTTGACCGTGTCACTGGCCTTCAACTTCAGAAAATTCAGGGTTCTTTTGCTCGTCAAGGCACAGGCACAGGCTCGGGCCCAAACAAAGGACTTGAACGATTTCAATGCACATGCTGGTGATGCGCATCGGGCACATGGGCATGGCTGTGCCGCACTTCCTCATGATGATGCCAGTGGGAATGCGTGCCAATGACCGTTGGCTGGTGGGAATGCTTGTGGTGATTGTCCGAATGGTCGTGGGCATGCTCATGGTCCATGGGCTCATGAACGTGCTCGTGCCCGTGGATTTCGGCCAGGTGCAGTGCGACACCGCACAACATCAGCAGTCCACCCACCATCATCAGTGCGCCTGCTGAACGGTCACCCAGCGCAAAGGCGAATAGCGCGCCTATAAAGGGCGCAAAGGCAAATACAGAACCGGTACGGGCAGCGCCAAATGCGCGTTGCGCCAGCAAGTACAGCCTCAAACTCACACCATAGCCGGTGGCCCCCACCGCAAGCAAGCCCAGTGCCGCCATCCAGCCGGGCAAGGGTTCATTGCTGAGCCAGGCCAAACCGGTCGTCAAACTTGCCCCCAGCGCTGCCTTGAGCATCACCACCTGACCGGGGTCGCGCTCGGCCAGCGCCCGCGACAAGGTGTTGTCCACGCCCCAGGCTGCGGTGGCCAGCATGACGACCAGCAGGCCCACCAATTGCACACCGCCCGCCATGCCTTGATCCAACACCAGGGCCATGCCGCCCGCCAGCAGCAACAGCATGGCAAGCCAGACCCGGCGGTCCATGCTTTCGCCGTAGAGGCGCCAGGCCAACAGGGCGGTAAACAGCGCTTCCAGCGTGAGCATGAGGGAGGCACTGGCGCCACTGGTGCGCTGCAGCCCCCAGGCCAGGGCCACCGGCCCGATGACGGCACCAAAGATGGCCATGGCCAGCAACCGACCCGTGTCAGAGCGTCGCACCCGAGCTTCCTGTTCCTTGGGGCGCAGTGAGAACGCGCCAACCAGCGCTGCCCCACCATAAAGCAAGGCGGCCGTACTGAAGGCGCCCAACCCCACACCCAGCCGTTGCACCAGCGGTGTGCTGATGCCAAACAGGGCTGCCGCCATCAAGGCCAGCAGCCCACCGCGAAGGGCCGGGGCGTTATTTGACACGCTTGATGTCGCTGTAGTCACCGCGCGTGCGCAGCACAAGTTTCACATCGGCATCGCCCCGGTTGCGCCAGAACCAGCCGTGCTTGCCTGTGAACGCAGCCACCAGATCGCCGTCATCGGAAGACGCTGCGCGCCCCTTTTCGTAGCTGATCGATCGCATGATGCTGTCGCCGTGGGTGTCATAGTTGACGGTGCCGCCTTCCACTGTCCAGGCGAAAACGGTTTTTTCGCCTTCCTTCATGCGCAGCTTGACTTCCATGCCTTCACCAGGTTTCAGGGTAAAGCGCATCTCGTCACGCCAAGAAGTTTGTTGCGTTGCGGCGGCAACCGGCGTGGTTTCAGGACTGGTCACGGTCACCAGGATGACGGCGGCAGAAAGAGCCGCCAGGATGGTCGAGCGCATCAGCTTCCTGGAGGAAGGCAGTTCAGCGCGAAGCGTCGTTTCACTGTGATACATGGTCAAAATTCCTTGGGTGTTCAGGACACGAAAAAACCGGTGAATTCCGCTTTGGCTCGGAACTTACCGATGACCACCAGCGAGTCAATCGCTGGGTTATACCCTCTGGCAGCAAAAAACCCCATCAGTCGCCAGGACCGAGGGGTTTTTGATGTTGGCGGCGCCTCAGAAGCGCAGCCGAACCGCCTTACACCAGCAGCGCATTCACGCGCTTGACATAAGCCGCCGGGTCCGCCGGCAGGCCGCCCTCGGCCAGCAGCGCCTGGTCGAACAAAATGTGCGCCAGGTCATTGAAGTGCACCGAGCCGTCGAGTTTTTTCACCAGCGCGTGCTCGGCGTTGACTTCGAGCACCGGTTTCACGTCGGGCGCGGCCTGGCCGGCCTGCTTGAGCATGCGCGCCAGCTGCGTGCTCATGCCGTGGTCCTGCACCACCAGGCAGGCAGGCGAGTCGACCAGGCGCGTGGTCACGCGCACGTCTTCGGCCTTGTCCTTGAGGGCTTCTTTCAGCTTGGCCAGCAGCGGTTTGAAGGCTTCTGCGGCTTCTTCTGCGGCTTTTTTCTCGGTCTCGTCCTGCAGCTTGCCCAGGTCGACCGCGCCCTTGGCCACGCTTTGCAGCGGCGTGCCGTCGAAGTCCTGCAGGTAGTTCAGCGCCCATTCGTCGACGCGATCGGTCATCAAGAGCACTTCGATGCCTTTTTTCTTGAAGACTTCCAGCTGCGGGCTGTTTTTGGCGGCGGCCGCGTTGTCGGCGGTAATAAAGTAGATCGCTTCCTGGCCTTCTTTCATGCGCGCCTTGTAGTCGGCGAAGCTGACGCTGACCGAATCCGTGGTGCTTGACATGAAGCGCAACAGTTTGGCAATGCGGTCCTTGTTGGCGTAGTCCTCACCCAGGCCTTCCTTGAGCACGGCGCCAAATTCGTTGTAGAACTTGGTGTATTTGCCGGCATTGGTGGCGGCCTCGGCTTTTTCTTCTTCTGTCACCACATCGGTCACGCCCTCAGTCGAGCTGGCGGCTTCCGGCAGCTTGTCGTGTTTGGCCAGGTCTTCGAGCATGCCGAGCACGCGCTTGGTACAGCCTTCGCGGATGGCCTTGACGTCGCGGCTTTCCTGCAGCAGCTCGCGGCTCACGTTGAGCGGCAGGTCGGATGAATCGACCACGCCCTTGACGAAGCGCAGGTAGGTCGGCAACAGCGCCTCGGCGTCGTCCATGATGAAGACGCGCTTGACATAGAGCTTGACGCCGGCCGATTTGTCGCGGTTGTACAGGTCGAACGGCGCTTTGCCGGGGATGTACAGCAACTGCGTGTACTCGGTGCTGCCCTCGACGCGGTTGTGGGTGTAGGCCAGCGGCGCCTCGAAGTCGTGGCTGATCTGCTTGTAGAACTCGGTGTACTCGTCGGTCGTGATGTCTTTCTTGGCGCGCGCCCAGATGGCGTTGGCCTTGTTGACGGTTTCCCATTCGCCGGTCTTGACCATGGCGCCCGGTTGGCGGCCGCCGTTTTCATCGCTCGGGTTGATGAGTTCGCCGTCTTGCCACTCTTCCTTTTCCATCAGGATCGGCAGGCTGATGTGGTCGGAGTATTTGTTGATGATGCTCTTGAGCTTCCAGGCGCTGCAATAGTCCATGGCGTCGTCACGCAGGTGCAAAATCACGCTGGTGCCGCGCTCGGCGCGGGTGATGTTTTCCACCTCGAAGTCGCCGGTGCCCCCGCTGATCCAGCGCACGCCTTCCTCAGCCTTCATGCCGGCGCGGCGCGATTCCACCGTGATCTTGTTGGCCACGATGAAGCCTGAATAAAAGCCCACGCCGAACTGACCGATCAGTTGCGAGTCGGACTTCTGGTCGCCGGTGAGCTTTGACACAAAGTCCTTGGTGCCGCTCTTGGCAATGGTGCCGAGGTGGTCGATGGCCTCCTGCGTGCTCATGCCGATGCCGTTATCAGCAATGGTGAGCGTTTTGGCGTCCTGGTCGAAGGTGACCTTGACCTTGAGCTCGCTGTCGTTCTCGTACAGGCCACCGTCGTTGATGGCCTCAAAGCGCAGCTTGTCGCAGGCGTCCGAGGCGTTGCTGATGAGCTCGCGCAGGAAAATTTCCTTGTTGGAGTACAGCGAGTGGGTCACCAGGTGCAGCAGTTGCGCAACTTCGGTCTGGAAGGAAAGGGTTTGTTTGGTCATGGGAGGAGCTTGGTTTTAAAAAATGGTGTCAGTGCCCAAGGCGATCAGGCGCTAAGGGAACTTGCCAAGTAAGGGCGATGGCGGGAGTTTCAAGGGGGGTTCCATGAACGGAATCGTCATCGTGACGATGATTCATGACGATCACCAAGCCATTCGCTGCTGTGCCATCGCCGGGCTGCCGGGCAGGCCAGGCGGCTGGTGCGGGTTTTTTTTAGAAACGCTCATGCGGGGCCAGGTAGCGCCACTGGCCCACCGGCAGATTGCCCAGCATTACCTTGCCAATGCGCACGCGCTTGAGGCCCACCACCTTGAGGCCGACCTGTTCGCACATGCGGCGAATCTGGCGCTTCTTGCCTTCGGTCAGGACAAAGCGCAATTGCTCGGGGTTTTGCCATTCGACCTTGGCCGCTTGCAGCGCCTGGCCGTCCAATTTAAGTCCGTGGCGCAACAGGGCCAGTTTGTCGGCCGGAAACACCGACTGCACATCCTGGCTGACAGGGTCGTCGTCGTCAATGCGGCTGAGCTGGGTCACCTGGCCGGGCTGCGCAGGCCGGGGCGCCGCGGCATAGGTGGCGGCCGCCGAG
>JALNWC010000117.1 GCA_023231075.1 Rhodoferax sp. | reverse complement strand
CGGCGCGATCAGCGCGGGTGCGGTGGACAAGAGCTATCCGGCGTCCCCGCTGGCTGCGACCGTGACCCTGACGTATGCCAGCGTCACCAATCAATTGTCAGGTTTTCCGGCTGGGTCATCTGTCACCGTGACCAACCCGGACGCCACTGTGGTCAACTATGCGGCAGGTGCTGCGGTGACTTACACTGCCGGCGCAGCCATCAGCTTCGACGGCATCACCGTCAACATCAGCGGCAATCCGGCCGACGGGGACAGCTTCACTATCGGCAACAACACCGGCGGCGTCTCCGACGGCAGCAATGCCCTGCTGCTCGGGGCGCTGCAGAACAAAAAAACAATCGGTGGCGGCAGCGCGAGCTTCAACGACGCTTATGGGCAACTGGTGAGCACGGTGGGCAACAAAGCCCGCCAGATCCAGATCGCCAATACCGCCCAGACCAGCCTGAGCACGCAGATCCGCGCCTTCCAGCAGGCGGTTTCGGGTGTCAATCAAGACGAGGAAACCGCCAACCTGCTGATGTACCAGCAGATGTACCAGGCCAATGCCAAGGTGATCCAGACCGCGTCAACCATGTTTGATGCGGTGCTGGGCATCAGCCGTTAACTGTCACCAAGGAGTTCATGATGCGCATCAGCACCCAGTCCTTTTACGAACAAAGCCAGACCGCCCTTGGCGCGCAGCAGGGCAAGCTGCTGCGCATCCAGCAGCAGCTCGGCGCCGGCACCAAGCTGCTGGCGCCGTCGGATGACCCGCTGGCGGCCACCCGCGGTCTTGCCGTGTCGCAGTCGATCGCGCTGGGTGCCCAGTATGCGGCCAGCCGGAGCCAGGCCATACAGACCCTGACCATGGAAGAGAACGCCCTGCAAAGCGTCACCGCGGTCCTGCAAAATATCAAGGGCCTGCTGGTTCAGGCCGGCAACGGCACCCTGACCGATGCCGATCGCGCCACCATTGCCACCACCCTGCAAAGCAATATGGACCAGTTGCAGGGCCTGGCCAATACCGATGACGGCAATGGCCAGTTCCTGTTCGCCGGATTCAAGAGCGGCAGTCCGCCATTTGTCCGTGATGCGACCGGCAGCATCCAGTATGCCGGCGACCAGGGCCAGCGCCTGATGCAGGTCGATGTCTCGCGGCAGATGGCCGGTACGGATGACGGACGCAGTATTTTTCAAACGGTGCAGGGCGGTGCCGGTTATGTCACGGCCAGCCCGGCGGGCAACGCCGGCAGCGGCGTGTTCAGTTCGACATCGGTCGTTGACGTGGGCAATGCGGATTACGGTCAGGATTTTGTGATCAATTTTATTTCCGCCACAACGTACACGGTGACCACCCAGACATCTCCACCGGTCACCACGGCGCCCGCCAGCTACACGTCGGGCGGCGTTATCGGGTTTGGCGGTTTGCAAATCAGCATCAGCGGTGCGCCTGCTGCAGGCGATACCTTCAAGGTCGCCCTGGCCAAAAACGCCGGGACCAACGTTTTCGAGTCGATCAAGGACGTCATCGCGGCACTCCAAACCCCGATTGAGAATGCCGGCGCAGAAGGCCAGGCCAAGGTGCTCAATGCCCTGAGCACCGCCAACCGCAAGATCACCAACGCCCACGACAACGTACTGAGCGTGCGCGCCTCGGTCGGCTCACGCCTGCAGGAGCTCGACGCGCTGGCGGTCACGGGTGAAAGCCGCACGCTGTCCGACAAGAGCTATCTGTCGGACTTGCAGGACCTGGATTACGCCACCGCCATCGCCGAGTTCTACCAGCGCCAGACGGCGCTGCAGGCGAGCCAGCAAACCTTTGTGCGCATCCAGCAGATTTCGCTGTTCAACTATCTGTAGGCTAGGGCCGTAATCCCTGCAGCAGCGCCGCAATGGACGCCAGCCCGGCCGCAAACCGCGGCTCCAGGAAAGGCGCCAGGTAAGGCATCAACAGCATCAGCATGGCGATGCCCGCCAGCAGCGTGATCGGAAAGCCCACCGAAAAAATGCTGAACTGGGGGGAAACCCGGTTCATGATGCCCATCGCCAGATTCAGGGTCAGCAAGCTGGCGATGAGTGGCAGCGCCAGCATGAGCCCGCCCGAAACAATCTGGGCGCCCGCTAGCACCAGCACGAACCAGCCGGAGGCCGCCAGCGGCGCGTCGGCGATCGGCAGGGTGCGAAAGCTCTCGGCCAGCGTCATGATCAGCATCAGGTGGCCATCGGTTGCCAGGAAAATCAGGATGGCGAACATGTTCAGCAAGCGCGCGTTGACGGTCGTGTTGCCGCCGCTGGTGGGGTCGAAGAAAGAGGCGAAAGACAGACCCATCTGCAGGCCCACATACTCGCCCGCTGCCTGTACCATGGCAAATACCATGCGCATCGAAAATCCCATCGCCGTACCAATCAGCACTTGCTGGATCAGGATCCAGAGGCCGCCGGCAGAAAACAGCGGAACCGCGGGCAGGGCACCGAGTGTCGGCGCCACCACCAGCGTCAGCAGCACCGCCAAGGCAATCCTGGCCGAGCGCGGCACGGCGCCTTCGCTGAAAACCGGCGCCGTGCTGATGAGTGCCAGCATGCGCACAAACGGCCACAGAAATGCCACCATCCAGACGTTCAATTGGTCTGAAGTGACCGAAAGGAGCGCAGGCATCAGCCCACCAATTGCGGAATCGAGGCAAACAGATTGCGCATGTAATCGAGTACCGTCTCCAGCATCCACGGGCCGGCAATCACCAGGGTGGCGAACACGGCCAGCAGCTTGGGAATAAAGGACAGCGTCATTTCATTGATCTGGGTGGCGGCCTGGAACAGGCTGACGATCAAGCCGGTGACGAGCGCCACCAGCAGCAGCGGCGCAGCCAGCAGCAAGGAAAGTTTCATGGCCTCGTAGCCAAGCGTCATGACGGATTCGGGCGTCATTTACAGCGCATCCTCGTTCATCGGGCCCTTGACCCGCTCAGGTGTAAAAGCTCTGCGCCAGCGCCCCGACCAGCAACTGCCAGCCGTCAACCAGCACAAACAGCATCAACTTGAAGGGCAGCGCGATGCTCGCGGGCGGCACCATCATCATGCCCATGGACATCAGCACGCTGGCGATGACCAGATCGACGATCAGGAAGGGAATGAAGATGGTGAAGCCGATCTGGAATGCGGTTTTCAGTTCGCTGATCACAAAGGCCGGCAGCAAAATCCGCAGCGTGACCTGCTCCGGCCCCTCCATGGGGCCCACGTTGCCCAGTTTCGCAAACAGCGCCAGATCGGCTTCCCGGGTTTGCTTGAGCATGAATTGTTTGAAGGGCTGCACCCCCCGCTGCAGCGCCTGCTCGGCACTGATCCTGTTTTCGGAGAAGGGTTTGTAGGCCTCGCTGTGAACCTTGTCGAAAACCGGCGACATGACAAAAAAGGTGAGAAACAGCGAGAGCCCGACCAGGATCTGATTGGGTGGCGAAGACTGCGCGCCAATGGCCGTGCGCAGCAGCCCCAGCACAATGAGAATGCGGGTGAAGCTGGTCATGGACAACAGCAGCGCCGGCAGAAAGCTCAGTGAGGTCAGCAGCACCAGCGTCTGCACGCTCAGCGACCAGGTCTGGCCGCCACCAGGGCCTGGCGTGCTGGTGATGCCTGGCAGGCCCTGGGCCGACGCCAGTGCGGGCAGGACCATCAGCGCCAGCAGCAGACAGCGCGGCCAGAGCGCACCACTGCGTAAACGGAACGAGGCCATGAGCATCAGCCCGGTTTTCCCGGCTTGTTGAGTTTGTGCAGGGAGGCCAGCAATTTTTCTGCAAAAGTACCTTCGGCCGTGAAGCCATTGCCGGGCGGTGCTGCAACGGCTTCAGACGAGGGTTCGGCCGGCAGGGTGTGCAGGGCGCGGACCTGACCCGCCGCCACGCCGAGCACCAGCCAGGTGTGGCCTATCTCCACCACCACCACCCGCTCGCGCTGTCCGACCATGGCGCTGGCGACCACCTTCAGCAGGCGGCTGCTGCCAGGCGGCTGCAGGCCAAGGCGGCGCGCGGCCCAGGCCAGCAGGAAAATCAGCGCCAGCACCAGCGCCAGGCCCAGGCCGGCCTGCAGCATGCCGGTCGCACCGTAGGCGCGGACCGGTTCTGCCGCCGCGGGCACGGTCGGCAGCATCGCGGCGGCGCCGAAACTGACGCCGGTCAGCAGCGAAGCCGCCAGTTTGAGAGCCTGTCGTTTCATCGGTTCAGCTTCTGGATACGTTCGGAAGGGGTGATGATGTCGGTCAGGCGAATGCCGAATTTGTCGTTCACCACCACCACTTCACCTTGCGCGATCAGGTAACCGTTGATAAAGACGTCCATCGGCTCGCCCGCCAGGCCGTCGAGTTCGACGACCGAACCTTGCGACAGTTGGAGCAGATTCTTGATGGTGATACGCGTGCGGCCCAGTTCGGCGGTCAACTGCACCGGCACATCCAGAATCCGGTCAATATCACCTTTGGCAAGGTCGGGTTCGGTGTGGCTCTGGAGCGGCTGGAATACCCTCTCACCGGCAGGTGTGGAGGGCGCTGCCGGACCCGGCGCCGGTGCGCTTGCAGACGCCTGCTCGGCCATCGCGCTGCCCCAGTCATCGGCCGGCGCCGCGCTGGCCTGCGCCTGCTCGGCCAATGCGCTGCCCCAGTCGTCGCTCGCCGCTTCGGTCTTGTTGTCTTCACTCATAGTCGCTGTCCTTGGCTGTGTCCATGTCTCGGTGGTTGATCATTTGCTGTACCCGCAAGGCATAGTGCTGGTTGGATGTGCCGTAGCCGCATTCCATGACAGGAACGCCATTGACCGTGGCCACAATTTTTTCCGGGATGTCGACCGGCAGCACATCGCCGACCCGCAATTTGAGCAATTGGCCGATGCTCGACTGCATCGTCAGGAAATTTGCCCGAAGTTCGACGTCGGCACTTTGCACCTGTCTCGACAGTTGCCTGACCCAGCGTTTGTCCACTTCGATCTCGTCCTGCAGGGGGTTCGACAACAGGTCCCGGATCGGTTCGATCATCGAGTAGGGAATGCAGACGTTCAGTGCCCCGCCGATCGGACCGAATTCGATCTGGAAGGTGGTGTTGATGACCACCTCATTGGGGGCCACGATATTGGCCAGTTTGGCGTGCATCTCGGAACGCACATGGTCGAACACCAGCGGATAGACCGGCCGCCAGGCGCTGCCATAACTCTCCAGCGTCACATTGAGCAGGCGCATGATGATGCGTTGCTCGGTGCGCGTGAAGTCGCGGCCTTCAATCCGCACGTGGTAGCGGCCATCGCTGCCAAACAGATTGTCAACCACCAGAAACACCAGTTTCGGATCAAACACGAACAAGGCCGTGCCGCGCAGCGGTTTCATGTGCATCAGGTTGATGTTGGCCGGCACCGGCAAATGCCGGACGAAGTCGCCGTACTTCTGGATTTGCACCGGGCCGACTGAAATGTCAGCGCTGCGGCGCATGAAGGTCAGCAGCGTGGTGCGCAGATGGCGCGCAAAACGGTCGTTGATGACCTCCAGCGTATGCATGCGACTGCGCACAATGCGCTCGTCGGTGCCGAGCCTGTAGGCCGGCGCTCCTGTCGTGGACAGCGGTGCTGCGGCAGGCGCAGAGGCGTCGCCGGCGACACCCTGCAGCAAGGCATCGACCTCGTCCTGAGATAGCTGCTGATCATAGGCCATGGGTGGTTTTCATTGAGCGGATTTACTGCAGCATGAAGGTCGTAAACATCACGCTGGCTATTTTTGCAGGTGCCAAATTCGGCGCGAACGGCTGGTTCAGCGCCGCCCTGATTTCGTTTGCCAGGCGGCTTTTTTCGTCCGCTGAGAGCAGGCTTTCGGACTCGCGATTGGACAGTACCGTCAGCACCCGGCTGCGCACTTCAGGCAGGTATTGGGCGAGCTGGGCCTGCGACTTGGCGTCGGCCACTTTCAGCGCCATGGCGACGTGCAGAAAACGGCGGCGATCATTGGGCTGAAGATTCACCGTGAAGGGTTCAAGGGCGACAAAGATGGGCTCAGTCGGCAGCGCGACCGTCTCCTTGGGCTGCTTCTTGCTGCCCAGATAGAAGTAGGCGGCGGCGCCAGCCGCGATGCCGAGCACGGCCAGCGCAATCACCAGGAGGACGAGCTTGCTCGACTTTCGGGTTTTTTCTTTGGGGGTGCTGGTGGCCATGGCTTTGCTGCGTGAATTGGAACCTTGATTGTTGGCCGGAACACCGGCCAGGCATCGGTTGATGAAAAGGGGAAAAACGCTTCAACTTCGGTATTTGCCCGGCGGCCTGTTCAGGCGTAGGTGTCCACCGTGATGCCATGGGCGCGCCGCGGCGGCTCCGTGGGCAGTGGGGGAGTGAGGTTTGCCGCAAGCGAGGGCAACCGGCCATTCGGGTAGGCCCGGTGGTTGGCTTGCCCGTTTTGCCCCTGGCTAAACGCCGCCTGCTGCTGGTGGTCGGCGCTGACCGAGGTGTTGCCCAGGCTGATGCCGTTGTCGGCCAAGGTGGCCCGCAGTTGCGGTAATGCGGCTTCCACGGCAGCGCGCACCGAAGCATGGGCGGAGACAAACATGGCCTGAATCTGATGGTCGTCCAGGCTCAGTGTGACTTTCAGCGGCCCCAGCCCCGGTGGATTGAGCTGGAGTTCGGCCTGCTGCTGACCTGCCTGGCCCAGATGGAGCACCTGCTGGCCCAGCGCCTTGCCCCATTCACCGCTGCCCACTTCAGGCGCCAGCAGCGGGTTGGCTGGCGCGGACGGTGCGGCGTTTGAAACCGCCGTGCTGACCGGATTCGGCGCCATCACATTCGCCGCACCGGGCGGTAAGGCGGCACCGGGGTTGAAGCTGTCTGCCGCAAGCGTCTGGCTGGCGCTGACCGGCATGGCTGCGGCCGCATCCGCCGGGGCTTCATCCGCCGGCGCCACAGCAGGTGCAGCCAGCTTGGCGGCACCGAGGGTGAGGACGGGTGGCCGGGGTGCCCTGTCGTCGGCTTGTGACGACGGGTCCGATGTCCCGGCGTCGGGCGCACGCGCTGGCAGGGCTGCGGCCGCATCCGTCGGCGCCACAGCAGGTGCAGCCAGCTTGGCGGCACCGAGGGTGAGGACGGGTGGCCGGGGTGCCCTGTCGCCGGCTTGTGACGACGGGTCCGATGTCCCGGCGTCGGGCGCACGCGCTGGCAGGGCTGCGGCTGCATCCGTCGGCGCCACAGCAGGTGCAGTCAGCTTGGCGGCACCGAGGGTGAGGACGGGTGGCCGGGGTGCCCTGTCGTCGGCTTGTGACGACGGGTCCGATGTCCCGGCGTCGGGCGCCTGGGTGCCCGGGCCGGACGGCGCCGGTTCGGCGGCAAGGGCTGGCAGCTTGGTCGCCGCAGCCGTTGGCGGCTCGGTCAGGGGCGCGCCGGCCGTGCGGGCGGCGCTGGTGTTGGCGGCGACCGCCAGCCCGGCGCGGGCGGGCGCCGTCGGCAGGACCTGGTCTTGCGCAGGTGGCACCAGG
>JALNWC010000116.1 GCA_023231075.1 Rhodoferax sp. | reverse complement strand
GCGGCTGAAAGCCAAGGGCGTCAAGGTGGTGGTGTACGAGCCGGTGCTCGAACAGGACGACTTCTTCGGCTCCGCGGTGGTGCGCGACCTGGCCCGTTTCAAGCAACAGTGCGATGTGATCGTTGCCAACCGCCAGACCGCCGACCTGGCCGACGTCAGCGACAAGGTCTACACGCGCGACCTGTTCGGCAGCGACTGAGGCGATTGGCCCCAAACTGATAACGCTGGCAGGGGATAAAATAGCCCTCCCTTGTTATATGACAACACTTCCATGCCAGCTCACCCGACCTCGGCGCCCGGCGCTCGCCCTGACCAGGCACCGCAGGCCATTCCCCTCAGCTGGTGGCTGGTGGCGTTGGCGCTGGTCGTGGCCGGCGCGCTGCTGCACGGTTCGCCCTGGAACCAGGCGGCCCTGTTGTGGGGCAACAGTCCGGGATGGCTACCCGATGACGTCTGGGCCGGGCTGACGCTGCTGGCCTTTGGCTGGGCGGCCCTGATCCTGGTCGCTGCCGCCGACCGCGGGGTCGAAGGCGGTCGCGCGGTGCTGCTGGCCTTCCTGCTGGGGGGCGGACTGTTGCAGGTCCTCAAGGCTTGGTTCGGGCAGCCCAGGCCGGGGCTGGTGCTACCCGAAGGCGCGCTGCACTTCATCGGCAATCCGGTGCTCCACAGTCCCTCCATGCCCTCGGGCCACGCGCTGGCCGCATTCAGTATCGCGACGCTCTGGGTCTGCCTGCTGCGCCGGGACGGCAGGTCGCGTTGGCTGCAGGCGCTGGCCTGGGCGCTGGGCGCGGCGATGGCGTTTTCACGTGTCGCGGTTGGCGCGCACTGGCCGGCTGACGTCCTCGTGGGCGCCGGCTTGGGGCTCGCGATCGCCGCGCTGTGCTGGCAGCTGCAGGCCCGTTGGCTGCGCCACGGCGGCTGGATGTCGGTCTGGGTTCCGCTGGTGGCTGTCGAGTTGCTCGGCGCGCTGGCCGCCTTCACGGCTCGGGAAGGCTACCCACAGGTACAGGTCCTGCAATGGGCGCTCGGTCTGACCGCGCTGGCCAGCGCCGGCTGGCGCCTGGCGACCCATCTGGGTCAACGCCGCTATCTGCCGATGACGGCCGATAGCGGCACAAGGTAGCGATGAGCGAAAAACACAAGCAGTCAGGCAAGAAATTCTGGATCACCTGGCTCGTCACGCTGGCGGCCGTCCTGGCATTGGGCTGGATGCTGCGCCAGGTCGACTGGCAGCAGGCGGCCACCACCTGGAGCCGGGTGGCGCCGCATGTCTGGCTGCTGTCAGCCGTCGGGCTGGCTGCCAGCCACCTGCTGCGCGCCGGCCGGGTGCGCGCCGAGTGGCGCGGTCAGCTGCGCATGGGCTGGCGCGAGGCCTGGGGCCTGATGGTGCGCCACAGCGCCTGGGTCGTGCTGGTGCCGATGCGTGGCGGCGAGGCGATCTACGTCTGGGCGCTGCACCGTCAGGGTGGCGTGCCGCTGCGCCAGGCAAGCTTGAGCCTGTTGCGCCTGCGGCTACAGGACATGGCGGTGCTCGCGGTGCTCGCGCTCGCCCTCTTTGCGCCTTTCAGCTGGCCCTGGCGCCTGCTGCTGCTGGCGGCCATGCTGGCAGCGGCGATCTGGCTGCTGCCCGCGGTCTGGTTCATCGTACAGGAACGCGCAGCGCGCCGCAGCGGCGAGAGCGGCCGCCAGCTGGCGCCACCAGCCTGGGCCAGCTGGGCCTATGCGGTCTCGAACTGGGTCGTTAAGCTCGCGGCCATCGCCTGGCCCTTGCTGAGCTTGCTGCCCGTCGATTTCGACGCCGCGCTCAAGGGTGCAGCCGGCGGCGAACTGGCCGCCGCGCTGCCGGTGCAGCCCCCGGCCGGCTTCGGCCCCTACGAGGCCGGGGTCATCGCGGCTGTGCGCAGCGCGGCCGATGTCCCCTGGAGCGCAATCGCACTGGCCGCGCTGGTCGTGCATCTGCTGGCGCTGGCCGTCACGGTCGGCTCCTCCATCATCGCCCGCCTGCTGGGCTGGAGTCATAGCGATCTGCGCCGCCCACCGTCCGGACCTGGTCCGGCCTGAAACTCATCGAGATAAGAACATGTCCGAGCCGACCTTTCCCCTGCCGCCGCACCACCTGTCGGTGGTGGTGCCGATGTACAACGAAAAAGACAACGCCAGGCTGCAGATCGATGCGGTGCAGGAGGCGCTGCAGGACTACCCGCATCCCTGGGAGCTGATCGTGGTCGATGACGGCAGCACCGACGGCACGCCGCGGGCGCTGCGCCAGCGTGCCGCCGAACTTGGCGACCATATCCACATCGTCGAACTGCGGCGCAACTTCCGCCAGACCGCCGCCATGCAGGCCGGCATCGACACGGCGCGCGGCGACGTCATCGTCACCATGGACGGCGACCTGCAGAACGACCCGCGCGACATCCCCAGGCTGGTGTCGCGCCTGCTGGGCGAGGACCTCGACATGGTCGCGGGCTGGCGCCAGAAGCGCCAGGACGGTTTCCTGCTGCGCAAGCTGCCCTCGAAGATCGCCAACCGCCTGATCCGCAAGGTCTCGGGGCTGGAATTCAAGGACCTGGGCTGCAGCCTGAAGGCCTTCCGCGGCGACGTGCTGCGCCAGGTCCGCCTGTACGGCGAAATGCACCGTTTCATCCCGGCCTGGCTGGCCACGGTGACCTCGCCGGACCGCATGGCCGAGGAGCCGGTGCGGCATCACGCGCGCCGCATGGGTGAGTCCAAGTACGGCATCTCGCGCACCTTCCGCGTCATCGTCGACCTGCTCTCGATGCACTATTTCCTGCGTTTCGGCACCCGCCCGGGCCATTTTTTCGGTGGCTTCGGCCTGCTCCTGTTCTCGATCGGCGGCCTGGTGCTGGCCTACCTCGGCGTGCTCAAGCTGTTCGGCGAGGACGTCGGCGGCCGGCCGCTGCTCTGGCTGGGCTTCTTCTCGGTGCTGGCGGGCGTGCAGATGCTGACCACCGGCGTGCTGGCCGAAATCCTGATGCGCAGCTACTTCGACCAGAGCGGGGCACGCTCCTACCAGGTGATGCGACCCGACCTGCGCGCCATCGAGCAAGGCTGGCACAGCCGGGAAAAAACCGATGCAGCGGTCTGAGCCGATGGCGCCCAGGTTCTGGGCCGTGGCGCTCGCGCTGGTTCTGCTCTACCTGTGGCAGCTCGGCGCGGCGCCGCTGTTCGATGTCGACGAGGGCGCCTTCTCGGAAGCCACGCGCGAGCTGCTGAGCTCGGGCGACTGGGGCCACACCACGCTCAACGGCGCCGACCGTTTCGACAAGCCGATCCTGGTCTACTGGCTGCAAGCGGCGTCGATGGCGGTCTTCGGCGTCAATGAATGGGCGACGCGGCTGCCATCAGCGCTTTGCGTGCTGGCCGCCACGCTGGCGGCGGGGCGCTTTGCCGCCCGGCACTGGGGCCCGACCACGGGTGCACTGGCCGCGCTGGTGCTCGGCAGCGGCCTGGGCCTGCTCGCGATCGGGCGTGCCTCGACCGCCGACGGCCTGCTCAACGCGCTGCTGGTCGCGATCTTGCTCGCGCTCTGGCAGTTCGTCGAAAGCGGCGAGCGCAAGCCGCTGCGCTGGGCCTATTTCTGGTGCGGCCTGGGCCTGCTGGCCAAGGGACCGGTCGCGCTGGTCGTGCCGGGTGGCGCGCTGCTGCTGTGGTCGCTGTTCAGCGACCGCGGCCGCACCGCACTGCGCGCCGCCTGGGAGCCGCTGGGCTGGCTGATCGCGCTGGCGGTCGCCCTGCCGTGGTACCTCTACGCGCTCAATCGCCACGGCCAGGCCTTCATCGATGGCTTTTTCATGCGCCACAACGTCGAGCGCTTCACCGGCACGCTCGAAGGCCATGGCGGTGGCTTCGTGTACTACCTGGTGGTGCTGCCGCTGCTGCTGCTGCCCTGGTCGCCGCTGCTGGTCGCGGTGCTGGCGCGCGCGCGCACGCTGTGGCGCGAGCCGCTGGCGCGCTTCCTGCTGGTCTGGGCCGGCTTCGTGTTCGCGCTGTTCTCGGCCTCGGGCACCAAGCTGCCGCACTATATGCTGTACGGCGTGGCACCGCTGGCGCTGCTGATGGCGCGCCAGCTCTGGGCGATCGGCCGCTTCGGCCGTGCCGCGCTCTGGAGCGTGCTGGCCTTGCAGCTGGCGCTGGCCACCGTGCTGCCGAACCTGCTGCCCGTGCTGGCACCTCAGGTCAAAAATGCCTGGGTGCGCGGCCTGTTCGAGACCGCGCCTGACGCCGGCCTGCTACCGCTCTGGAGCGTGCTGGCTGGCGCGCTGGCCCTGGCCGCGCTGCTGCTGCGCCGCTTCGACTTCGGCCAGCGCTTTGGTGCAGCCGTGCTGGCGGTCGCGCTGCTGTGGGTCGGCGCCGTGATTCCCTGGATGTCCGACACGCTGCAGGGCCCGTTCAAGGCCGCCGGTGTCTGGGCGCGCGGGCGCCCCGAAACCATCGTGCAGTGGCAGATGCACCAGCCCAGCTTCGCCTACTACCGCGGCATCACGGCCGTGCAGCGCGACCCGGCGGCGGGCGAACTGGCGCTGGTCAAGCGGCATCGGCTGGGCGATTTCCCCTACCCGCATGAAATCGTGTTCGAGCAGCGCGGCCTGCTGATCGTGCGCCGACTGGCGGAGCCGCAGCCATGACGGGTACAAAAATCAGGCCTGCGCCGGGCGTTGCGCCCGCACTGACACTGCCGCTGGCCGGGCGGCGCCGGCACAAGCCGCGGCAAGCCGCCGACGGAAAGGACTCAACATGAAAATTCTGCTCACCGGTTGCGCCGGCTTCATCGGCATGCACGCCGCGCTGCGCCTGCTCGGGCGCGGCGACGAGGTGGTCGGCATCGACGACCTGACGCCCTACTACGACGTCCAGCTCAAGCGCGACCGACTCGCGCAGCTGACCGGCTACCCCAACTTCCGCTTCATCGAGCAGGACCTGGCCGACCTCGCCGGCGTGCAAGCCGCCTTGGGCGACTGGCAAGCGCAACGCGTGCTGCACCTGGCCGCGCAACCCGGCGTGCGCTACTCGATCGACCATCCGCACACCTACGCCCAGGCCAATCTGGTCGCCTTCCTCAATGTACTGGAGCTGTGCCGGCATGGGCAGGTCGAGCATCTGGCCTACGCCAGCAGCTCCAGCGTCTACGGCGCCAACGCCAGGCTGCCGTTCAGCGAGGACCATCCGGTCGACCACCCGATCAGCCTTTACGCCGCAACCAAGAAGGCCAACGAGCTGATGGCGCACACCTACAGCCACCTGTACGGCATCCCGACCAGCGGCCTGCGCTTCTTCACCGTCTACGGTCCGTGGGGCCGGCCCGACATGGCGCCGTTCAAGTTCGTCAAGGCGATCTTGAACGGCCAGGGCATAGACATCTACAACTACGGCCGCCAGATGCGCGACTTCACCTATGTCGGCGACATCGTCGAATCGACGCTGCGGGTGCTCGACAAGCCCGCGACCGCCGATGCGGCCTTCGACCGCCAGGACCCGCGCTGCTCGACCAGCTTCGCGCCCTATCGCGTCTTCAACATCGGCAACGCCGACCCGGTGCAGTTGATGGACTTCGTCAGCACGATCGAGCGGGCGGTGGGCCGCGAGGCCGACAAGCGCATGCTGCCGGCCCAGCCCGGCGACGTCGAGGCCACCTACGCCGACACCAGCGCGTTGCGCGACTGGGTCGGCTTCCAGCCCGCGACACCGCTCAAGGAGGGCGTCGAGCGCTTCGTCGCCTGGTACCGGGACTACTACGCACGGTGAGTCCGACCCGGGCGGCGCCAGCCTGGCGGATCGATCGATACAGTACCATTTCCCCATGGCCAAAGAAAAAACCCACTACGTTTGCTCCGATTGCGGCGGCTCCAGCCCCAAATGGCAGGGCAAATGCCCCAGCTGCAATGCCTGGAACACGCTGATTGAATCCGCCCCCGAAAGCGCGTCACCGGTCAAAAACCGCTTTGCGTCCCTGGCCAAGACCGCTGAAATCGCCGTGTTGGGCGACATTGACGCGGTCGACATGGCGCGCACGCCCACCGGCCACGAGGAGCTGGACCGGGTGCTGGGGGGCGGCATGGTCGAAGGCGGTGTGGTGCTGATCGGCGGCGACCCCGGCATTGGCAAGTCAACCCTGTTGTTACAAGCGCTCGATTCGTTGCAGCGCAGTGGCCAAAATACCCTTTACGTCACCGGCGAAGAAAGTGGCGCCCAGGTGGCTTTGCGGGCGCGTCGGCTGGGCCTGGACGGCTCGCGGGTCAAGGTGCTGGCGGAAATCGGCCTGGAGAAAATCCTGGCCACGCTGGCCTCTGCGCAACCCGACATCGCCGTCATCGATTCGATCCAGACCGTTTATTCCGACCAGCTCACCTCGGCGCCCGGCTCGGTGGCCCAGGTGCGCGAATGCGCCGCCCACCTGACGCGCGCCGCCAAGGCCAGCGGTGTCTGTATTGTGCTGGTGGGTCACGTCACCAAGGAAGGGGCGCTGGCGGGGCCGCGTGTGCTGGAGCACATGGTCGATACCGTGCTGTATTTTGAGGGCGACACCCACAGCAGTTTCAGGTTGGTGCGCGCCATCAAGAACCGCTTTGGCGCGGTCAACGAAATTGGCGTTTTTGCCATGACCGAAAAAGGCCTCAAGGGGGTCAGCAACCCGAGCGCCATTTTTTTGAGCCAGCACGCCGAGCCGGTGCCGGGCAGCTGTGTCATGGTTACGCTCGAAGGCACGCGCCCGATGCTGGTCGAAATCCAGGCGCTGGTGGACAGCGGCGGACCTTCTCCCCGGCGCCTGAGCGTGGGGTTGGACAAGGACCGTCTGGCCATGCTGCTGGCCGTGCTGCACCGCCATGCCGGGGTGGCCTGCATGGACCAGGACGTGTTTGTCAATGCCGTGGGCGGCGTGCGCATCTCCGAGCCGGCCGCCGATCTGGCGGTGTTGCTGGCCATTACCTCGAGCCTGCGCGGCAAACCGCTGCCGAAAGGCTTTTTTGCTTTCGGTGAAGTGGGACTGGCGGGCGAAGTGCGGCCCGCGCCGCGCGGCCAGGAGCGTCTCAAGGAAGCCGCCAAGCTGGGCTTCAGCGTGGCCGTGGTGCCCAAGGCCAACCTGCCCAGGAACCTCAAGGCCAAAGACTTCGAAGGCCTGACGATTCACGCGGTCGAGCGCGTCGAGCAAGCCATGGAAGTGGTGAGAAACTTATAACTTTGCGGGTCAGACCACTCGCGCAGCGACGTGCTCTGACCCCAACTGACTAGAGGATTTGCGGGTCAGACCACTCGCGCAGCGACGTGCTCTGACCCCAACTCAACCTGAGACCTTGCGGGTCAGACCACTCGCGCAGCGACGTGCTCTGACCCCAACCGATTAACGTGAAAGAACACGCATGTCATGCCGGACTCGATCCGGCATCCATGAATTCGGAGCCATGGATTGCGGATCAAGTCCGCAATGACAGCCTTCTTTCATGCTTCTGGGTGGCATGGCCGC
>JALNWC010000115.1 GCA_023231075.1 Rhodoferax sp. | reverse complement strand
GTCTGCAATTGCAGCAGGTTGACGAGGCGTGTTTCCACCAGTTGCGCCTGCGCCAGCCCCGCCGCCATCAGGAAATTGCGCCCGGGTGGCAGCTTGCGCACAAAAAACTCGAACACTGCGGTGCCGTTCATGCCCTGGTCGAAGTAGGCCTGCAGCATGGTGAGCGGGTAGAGGTCGGTCAGCAGCAGCGGGGTGGGTGGCAGCTTCATGCTGCCACCCTGATCTGTTGCAGGGTGACGGCCTGTGCGCCCTGTTGCAGCATCTGCGCCAGGGCGCGCTGGCCGACACCGGGCTGCACCTCGACCGCGCGAATCGCGTCCTGCAGCAAGCAAGTCTGGTAGCCAAGCGCCAAGGCATCCAGCACGGTGTTGCGCACGCAATAGTCGGTCGCCCGGCCGCCAATGAAAAGGCGCCCGACCCGGCCTGGTGCAACAGGTGGTCGAGTTCGGTGCCTTCAAAAGCCGAATAAGCCCCACGCGGGGGCTCGGTGGCCTTGGAAATGACCCCCGCATCGGCCGGCCGTCTGAGCCCCGGCGCAAACCTGGCCCCCGAAGTACCTGCCACAGCATGCGGCGGCCACGGGCCGCCTTGCGCTTGAAAGGATACTTGTGTGCCAGGGTGCCAGTCGCGCGTTGCCAGCACCGGCAAGCCGGCCAGCCGGAACAGCGCCAGATAGACGTTGTGCACCGGCGCCACCTCGTCACCCCGGGGCACGGCCAGCAGCGCGTCACCCGCCTTCAGGGGCAAGGCGGGGCCTGGCTGGACACGGTGTTCTTTCAGTGGCATGGTGTGATGATCCGTTTGGCAGCCGCCAAACGGCGGCTGGTCACACCTTAGCCACCCACCCGAATAAAGTCTTGAGAATTGTCAGCGTTGCCGACTTGGCCGACACGCAAGGCCCCGCACGCCCCTGAAGATCAGGATGAAAGTGACAAAAATAGACTTCCAGCACTATTCATGAAGTCAAAAGGCATTCTCAGAATTTGACGTTCAGCCCCACGTAGACCGAGCGCCCCATGCCGGGCACCGCCGTGCCCCACTGCGGGTAGTTGGGCAGTGCCGGGTTGGCCATGGTGGTTCCCTGGCCGACGTAGGCGCCGCCGGTGGGCAGGTAGTAGAACTTGTCAAACAGGTTTTCCACGCCAAAGTCCAGGCGCACGGTTTTCCACGCATAGCTGGTGCGCAGATGCACCAGGCTGTAGCCGGGGGTTGGAACCTCGTTGCGCATGGCGTTGACGTCGGTCTTGGCCTTCACCGCCACCAGTTCGAGGCTGTTATCCCAGCCACCCATTTTTTGCGTCACGGCCAGTTTGGCGTTCAGCGGCATGATGTTGTAGAGCTGGTCGCCCGTGGTTTCATTGCTGCCCCGGGTGTAGTTCAGCAAGGCTTTGAAGCCAAAGCCGCCCCAGGCGGTCGTGGCCAACGGCAGGTGGCCCGACAGGTTCACGCCGTAGAGCCTGGCCGACTGGTTCATGTACTTGAGCACACTGAACTTGTTAACCACCGGTGTGGTCACCGGGGCGTTGGTGGTGGCATTCCACTGCACGGCATCGATGTAGTCGTCCACCTGCGTGTAGAACGGCGTCACCTTCATGCCCCTGGCGTTGTCGGCGGCGTGCCAGTCGAAGGTGGCGCTCAAGGTGTTGGCGGCCTCGGGCTTGAGGTCCAGGTTGCCCACATAACCATTGCCGTCGCCGACAAAGTTGTTCATCAGCGCAGCCATTTGCCAGGTGGACCAGGTGAAGCGCTCATACACGTTGGGCGAGCGCACCTTGTGGGCAAAGCCAAATTCGATGTCGTAATTGGCGTTGGCCGTGTACTTGGCCAGGGCCGTCAGGTCGAGGTTGGTGTCGGTGGACTGGTGGTTCTGGGCGTTGAAGGCAGTGGCGTCACGCCCCTGAAAGCCACCGCCTGCCGGGTTGTAGCCGCCGGCCTGCCCCGCATTCATCTTGACCTGCTCCACGCGCGCACCCACCAGTGTCATCCACTGTGCGTTTTTGCGGGTTTCCAGCTCGGCAAAGAGGGCCGTGCGGTCGCGCTCGCCGTCCTTGATGTTCCAGAAGGTGCCCGGCATCATGCCGGCGCCTGACGCCGGCCACCAGTCATCGAGGCGGTAGCGCTGCAACTCGGCGCCGACGCGCAGCAGGTCTTGCGGATTCAACACCACATCGGATTTCACGCTCAGGCCAGTGGTTTTGCCCTCGGTGTACATCGGCATGCCCGCGGCGCAGGCTGCCGTGCCAACCGGGCTGCAGGGTGTGCCATCGAGCGCCGCGCTTCCGCCCGAAGCCATGCCATACCAGTAGCGCTTGTCCGGACCAAAATCCATGAAGTGATCCACGTTTTCGTGGTAGGCCCGGGCTTCCAGCGAGCCCCAGTCAAACTGGCCCAGGTAGCGCAGGTTCAGGCTGTCTTGCTGGTTGTCAAGCATGTCCATGCGCTGGTTCGGGTAGAGCTGAAACGGCATGTCCTGAATGCCCAGCTTGGCTTCAAACAGGTGCGCGTCTTTTTTAAACGCCAGCCCCAGCGAATGGTTCTGCGTTTCATAAGCGGTGGAGCCGACCTCATCGCGCGCCAGGGTGTGGCCCAGGCGGCCGGTGAAGTCGTAGGTCTTGAAATCGTCGCCTGCCGAATAGTTGTCGGCCTTGGCCGTGGACCCGCTGTAGCTGATGTTGAATTGATCGGTGGCGTGGCTGGCAGAGAGGTTGGCACCGCTGGCCTTGTTGTTGCTGCGGTAGAAGGTGCCTGCCTCGCCCTTGACAATGGCTTTTTGTCCGGGCGCCGCGAACTCCGGCGCGAGCGACTCTGCCGTGATGGTGCCGCCAATGCTGTCACCCCCGCTGCTGACCGGCGCGATACCGGCATAGACCGTGAGCGTTCCCACCTGGGTCGGGTCGATGTACGACAGCGCCGGGTTCATGTGGTTGGGGCAGGAGGCAATCAAATCCATGCCATCGACCTTGATGCGCAGGCGGTCATCAGCCAGGCCGTTGATGGCGGGCAGGCTGGACACACCGCCTGCGCCATTCAGACTCAGGCCAGGCACATCGGTCAGCAGGCTGGCGGTGTCGCTGGTGGTCGCCAGTTTGGGGCTGAGTGTGGATTTGTTCAGCGGCGCGCCCGCTGGCAGTGGGTTGACCTTGCTGCCACTGACGGTGACGGTAGGCAAAGTGGCGATGGGCGCGGATTGCGCCTGGGCTTGGCTGCAAACCAGGCACAGCGTGGGCAGGGCCAAGCTCATGGCTTGATTCAATAAAAGGCGTCGGGAAAGCATCATGACGTGAAAATTTTTAAAAGTTAAACAGGTGAAACCCAAGGGTTCACCAGGGTTTTCGAGGCAACGGTTGGCAAGGAATTCAGTGCGTGGGGTGACTGACGGGCCGGGGCATCGCGCGGCGTTTGCAGCCACACCTTGACGGTCTGGCTGCCGACGCGCTCAACATTCAGGATGAGGTCAAAGCGGTCGCCGCCTTGGTGCGGGGCTTTCAGGTCCACCAGGGTGAGCGGGTGGTCGCCCCTATGACGCAGCTACCGCGCTGGGCCCGGCGTAGGACTGGTCGACGACCAGGTCGGTGCCATGCGCCAGGCACAGCGGACATGCGAAAGCCAGGGCGGCAAAGACCCAAAAGCGGCGTTGTAAGAGCTGCTGCACTCAAACTCCTGCTGTTAAAGAAGATGGCCTCAAGCCCATATTCAATGGACCTGGATAGCTATCTATTTAATAGTTCAGGAGTGTGCTGGTGGGCCGCGGGGTGCGGCGCTGTTGTACCGGGGTTCAGGTGGAGTGAAGACACCCACCGGGGCATCCACTTGCACGGCAGCCGTGTCCGGCGGGAGGAAGTGCAGTGCTTGGGAGGGCAGCGCCAGCCGGTCGGCCTGGAGCAGGCAAAACGGGCAGTGCGCCAGCAGGTGGCCGCTGGGTGACGTTGGCGCGGTATCGTCTGCCACCACCAGGGTTTGCGGGCCGGTGGCGGTGCAAATCTCCAGGCCCGGTGGCGTTGCGCCTGGCGCCAGGGCGTGCGACACCAGCGGTGCAAAGGCTGCAAAAAACACCAGCCACACCGCCAGCCACGCCGTGCACACACGGTGCAGCGGGGGCCGGACGGGGCGGGCGCGTTTCATGAAGTCAGCGCGTCAGGGTGACAGGCGCTCAGGGTTTGCCGAGCGTACCGTTCGCACCATGGGCACCCTTGCCCATGCCCATGCCGGTACCGGCGGGGGCAAGCTGTTTGACCGGCACTTTGAGTTCGATTTTGCTCTCGACACCCTGGGCATCTTTGAACACCAGGGTCAGCGGCACGGTGGTGTTGTCTGTCAGCGGTGCTTTCAGGTCCATCAGCATCAGGTGGTAGCCGCCGGGTTTGAGTTCCACGGCCTTGCCTGCGGGCAGGACCAGGCCGCCCTTGACCTCGGCCATTTTCATCACGCCGCCGTCCATCTTCATCTCGTGCACTTGTGCCACACCGGCCACGGGGGAAGCCACGCCGACCAGGGTGGTGCCTTCTTTGGCCGTGAGCGTCATGAATGCGCCGGTGGCCATCTGGCCCTTGACGGTGGCACGCGCCCAGGCGTTTTGCACCTCGACGGCGGCATCTGCAGCCAGTGCGCCCAAAGTGGTCGCGGCCAGGGCGACAGCGGTCATCAGTGATTTGAATTTCATCGGAATCCTTGGGATTGAGTCTGTCAATATTTTGTCGTGGTCGACACGGCGCGCAATTATGGCACCCCTCAATTGCTTCGGGCCTACTATCGTGTTGTGCATGAACAGCTTATTGATCCGGCCCGAAAAAGTATAAACCGTTCGCCCTAAGCTTGGCCTGTCCTGAGCTTGACGAAGGGTCGAAGGGCTTCGACAGGCTCAGCCCGAACGGAACTTGAAACATCACCGGGCCGGATCAATATTTCACTTGGCCATTGACGGCAGCAGCACAGCACAGGAGGCGCTGGTCAAGGCCATCGGGTTCGCCCGTCTGCCGGGCATGAGCCGGTGCATCGGCACCGTGCTGGGCACCGGCCTGCCGGGCAAAAACAGCATGGGCATGGGCGCCACCTCGCTGGCCCTGGTGCGCAGAAAAGCCGCCTGAGCCCAACCGTGGTTTCCCTTTGCAGCGCCCCTCGCAGCGTGCCGCAGGGGAGTCAATTGGCAGCCCAAGCGGCTGCCGGCCTCAAGCCTGCTATCCTGTTGCCACCGACAGCCATTGCAGCGCGCATGAACTACACCTTTGCCTCAGCCACCATTTTGCTGATCCTGATCACCGATCCGATTGGCAATATTCCGATTTTTGCCAACGCCCTCAAGCACGTGGCGCCCGAGCGGCGCGCGCGTGTCATCTTGCGCGAAGTGCTGATTGCCTTTTTGCTGCTGCTGACCTTCATGTTCGTCGGCGAGGGCTTTTTGCGCGTGATGAACCTGAGCGGGTTGTCGCTGCAGATTGGCGGCGGCGTGGTCCTGTTCTTGATCGCGCTGCGCATGATTTTTCCGCCGTCCAAGGTGGAGGCGGACGAATCCCCGGGCGAGCCGCTGATCGTGCCGCTGGCCATTCCCGCCATCGCCGGGCCGTCGGCGCTGGCCACGGTGCTGCTGCTGGTGTCGCAAGCGCCTGAAAAGCGGCTCGAATGGATTGCCGCGTTGTGTGTCACCATGAGTGTGAGTGCCGTGGTGCTGGTGCTGGCCGAGCGCATCCAGCGCGTGGCGGGTGACCGTTTTGTGGTGGCGCTGGAACGCCTGATGGGCCTGGTGCTGGTGGCGGTATCGATCGAGATGCTGCTGCGCGGCATCAAAACCTTCATTTCGCAATTGGCATGAGTTTGACGTTCCAGCGCAGGCTCTCGCGCTTGCCATGACCCTGAGAACCTGGCTGTCCCTGACGCTGGCGGTGTCGCTGGCGCACCTGGTGCTGCTGCAAACGCTGCCCTTGGAACGGCCCATGACGAACACGCCAAGTAGCCCCGTATTGGCGACACGAACGGTTTTATTGACCCGCACGCCAACGCCCAGCGCAGCGCAAGTGGCCGCCATACGGCAGAACCAAGCCAAAACGCCAGCGGCCCGGACGCCCGTCCGCAAGCCAGTCGCCCAGGCTGCGCTCGTGTCTGAGTCGACCGTCTCAAACACCGACCCGGCCCCGCTGGTCAGCGCTGACCCTGACGCGACTGACCCTGACGCGACTGACCTTCAGACGCAAGCAGGGCCGATGGCCGAGACCCCGGCCAGTGCGGCTTCTGCGCCCGCCGTAGCGGCCATTGATCCAGCCCGCGCATCCGAAAGCGCCGCAGCCCCCCCCGCTACGAACGCGGCGTCAGCGGTCACACCCGAAGCCGATCCACCCCTTGCCAGCACGGAAGTGGCGTTCCATGCCGAGAGCCTGCCGGCTTCTGTCAAACTGATGTACCGGGTCGAGGCGAACAAATTTCCGTATACGCTGAATGCCGAGTTTTCCTGGCAACTGCAAGGTCAGAGCTACCAGGCCCAACTGCGCATCAGCACCTTCGGCCAGACACGGGTGCAAACCAGCCGCGGACAGATTGACCCATTTGGCCTGGCCCCAGATCGCTTCTCTGACAAATACCGCAGCGAGGTGGCGGTCCACTTCAACCGCGCGCAGGGTCTGGTGAGCTTCAGCGCCAACACACCCAGCATCCGCTTGCAGCCCGGCGCCCAGGATCGCCTGAGCGTGCTGGTGCAGCTCGCGGCCCTGGTGGCCAGCGCACCCCAAAGCTTTGGCCCCGGAACCACGCTGCAAGTGCAGACCATTGGCCCGCGCAATGGTGATCTGTGGCTTTTCACGTTTGGCGACCTGGAAACGCTGGATCTGCCAGGGGGGCCCCTGCAGGGTCTGAAGCTGATGCGCCAGCCGCGCCAGCCCTACGACCAGAAACTCGAAGTCTGGCTCTCACCCGAGCTGGGCTATCTGCCTGCACGGGTCCGGATCACCGAAGCCAATGGCAATTATGTGGATCAGAAATGGCTGGCCTCGCAGGCCGCTGACAGCCCTTGAATTGCTGCCATCGGGACCCAAGTACAAGAGCCTATGGATTCATGGATAATTTGACGCATGCACACGCTTTACGACTCTGAGACCTATTCCGTCACCCACATGCTGGCCAATGCCGTCACGGCGGAGGTTCAGCCCGATGACATGAAAGCGGGCGAGCAACTGCTGATCGTGCCACAGCTGGTGCGCCACGGCTTTGAGATTGTCGACAAACGCGCCAACAAAGAGGTTTACCTTGACGGCTCCTGGGCCGAGTTGTTTCAGCAGCAAATCTCGGCCTGGCAGAGCAAAACTCCCACCCAGGAAGAAGTCGAAGACACGCTGGAGCAATACGCCGAACTGGCGCAAAACCCGGTCGTGGTGCACTGAGGGCTCGCAAAGCAATAAGGGATGCGGAAATTGCCAATGTCCCGTTTATGGCGAGCGCTGGCGGGATGCAGTGCTAGGCGCTGCGAGTGCCGTGTGGCTATGCCACACAAGCGAGTAGCAACGACGCAATGCGCCCGC
>JALNWC010000114.1 GCA_023231075.1 Rhodoferax sp. | reverse complement strand
CTACGTGGCCTGCCCAGTCTTGCTTGTCTTTCTTCATGCTCGCGTCTCCATCTGAATTTAGATGGCCCAAGCATCGCCGCTTTCGATTCAGGTCGCAAGTCTGGGGTTCATGGAGCGCTTACTGGAGTCCTCTATCATGACGCTGATCCGCCGCAAATTCCTCACGACCGCTGCTATCTCTGGTGGCGTCTTGAGCGCACCATCGCTCGTTCAAGCCCAAAACAAGGGCACTTTCACCTGGAAAATGACCAGTGCCTACCCCAAGGGGTCTCCGTTTTACTTTGACGGCCCCGGCAGCGCCACCGACCTGGCTAAACGCATCAAGGAGATGTCCGACGGTCGGCTCAACATTCAGGTGTTTGGCGCGGGTGAGTTGATCCCGGCCTTTGAAGGCTTTGACGCCGTACGCGCCGGCACGGTGGAAATGAACCACGCCAACAGCTATTTCTGGACCGGTAAAACCTTTGCGGCGCAGTACTTCACGGCGGTGCCCTTTGGCATGAACTTTCAGGGCATGAATGGCTGGCTGTATGACGGCGGCGGCATTGACCTGTGGAACGAGGTATACGCGCCCTTTGGCATGGTGGCCATGCCGTGTGGCAACACCGGGGTGCAAATGACGGGCTGGTTCAAGAAAGAGATCAAGACCGTGGCTGACCTGAAGGGCCTGAAGATGCGTATTCCGGGCCTGGCCGGCAAGGTGTACGCCAACCTGGGGGTTGACGTGAAGGTGCTGCCAGGCGGTGAGATTTTCCCGGCACTGGAGCGCGGCGTGATTGACGCGGCCGAGTTCGTTGGCCCGTTCCAGGACCGGCGCCTGGGGCTCCACAAGGCGGCCAAATTCTATTACACCACCGGCTGGCACGAATCGGCCACGGTGTCCGAACTGTTGATCAATAAGGTGGCCTGGCAAACGCTGCCCAAGGACTTGCAGGCCATCGTGCAAAACGCCGCGGCCGCCTGCAACGTGATCAGCGAGGCCTGGTGCCAGAAGGCCAACGCAGAGGCCATGGAAGACCTGATCAAGAACCAGAAAGTGATCGCCAAGCCGCTGCCTGAGGGCGTGATCAAGGCGCTGCGGATCGAGACCGACAAGGTGCTGGCCGAGGCCGTGATCAAGGACCCCATGACCAAGAAGGTGCACAACTCTTATATGGCGTTCATGGCCAAGTACCAGCGCTGGGCCGATGTCAGCGAAGGCGCCTACCACAGCACCGTGCGCGGTTAAGCCCAAAGTTACCGTCATGCAGAAAACGATCACCCGTGCCGTTGTCAGCATCGAAGCGCTGATTGACCACATTGGCAAGCTGACCGCCTGGTTGGCGCTGGCCATGATCTCACTGGTTGCCGTCAACGTGCTGCTGCGCTACGCGTTCAGCCTGGGATCGGTCTGGGCGCAAGAGCTGGAGTGGCATCTGCTGGCAGCGCTCATCTTGCTGGGCATGAGCCATGCGCTTTTGCGTGGGGACAACGTGCGGGTGGACCTGTTTTATGTGCGCTACAGCACCCGCGCCAGGTTCGTGGTGGACGTGGTGTCGGTGCTGTTGATCATGGTGGTGGCGCTGTTGTTTGTGGCGCTGTCACTGGGTTATGTGGGCCAGGCTTATACCATCAACGAGCAGTCGCCCGACCCCGGTGGCATTCCTTTTCGCTGGGTCGTGAAGGGGCTGATTCCGCTGGGCTACAGCCTGCTGGTGCTGCAGTCGGCCGGGCAGTTGATGCGGGTGGTGCAATCCTGGCGGGCACCAGGGGAGTTGGACGATGTTTGAACCCCAGACTTACGCCGTCTTCATGCTGGTGGGCTTCTTCGTCCTGCTGATGATCGGTATTCCGGTGGCCACCAGCCTGGCGACGGTGGGCTTCGTCTTTGGCTATCTGGGCTTTGGCGACTCGCTCTTCAGTCTGCTGCCAGCACGTTTTTACGGCATTGTGGCGGGCTACCAGTGGATGGCGATTCCGCTGTTTGTATTCATGGGTGTGATGCTCGAAAAGTCCCGCCTGGCCGACGACCTGCTGGATGTGATGGGTCATATTGCGGGTGGCCTGCGCGGCGGCATGGGCGTGGGCATTGTGTTGTTTGGTGTGCTCATGGGGGCGACGACCGGCATTGTGGGTGCCACGGTGATCACATTGGGCCTGCTGGCGCTGCCCACGCTGGTGCGCCGCGGTTACGACAAAAGCCTGGCCTGCGGGGTGATATGTGCTTCGGGCTGCCTGGGCCAAATCATTCCGCCCAGCCTGATTTTGATCCTGCTGTCGGACATCATGCAGCTGTCGGTGGGTACCTTGTTTGCTGCGGCAGTGGGGCCGGGCATGATGCTGGCTGCGCTCTACATCATCTACCTGCTGGTGCGTGGCATGCTGGACCCGAACGCCATGCCGCCGATTCCCCTGGCCGAGCGCAACGACGTGACCCGGCGTGAGCTCGGTGTGCGTTTTGTCAAGGTGGTGGTGCCGCCGATCATGCTGGTGGTGGCGGTGCTGGGCTCGATTGTGGGTGGGGTGGCGGCCCCCACCGAGGCCGCCTCCATGGGGGCTGTGGGTGCCGTGCTGATCACGGCGCTGTCAGGCCGCCTGACTTGGAAAACCCTGCACGCCGTGGCGCTGGACACCAGCAAGATCACGGCCATGATGATGTTCATCCTGATGGCGGCACAGGTGTTTGCGCTGTCGTTTCGCGGGCTCCACGGGGAGGACTTGATTGCCCGGCTGTTTGACTTGCTGCCAGGGGGTGTTGACACCGCCGTGTGGTTCATGATGCTGATGATTTTTCTGCTTGGCTTCTTTATCGAGTGGATCGAGATCAGCTACATTGCGGTGCCGCTATTTTTGCCAGTTTTGCTGGCGCAGGGGGTTGACCCGGTGTGGTTGGCCATGTTGATCACCCTTAATCTGCAGTCCTCATTTTTGACGCCTCCCTTTGGCTGGGCCTTGTTTTACCTGAAAGGCGTGGCGCCAGTGGGTATCTCGATCAAAGACATTTACAAAGGGGTATTGCCTTTCATTGCCATGCAGGGCGTCGCGCTGGTGATTTTGTTCAAGTTTCCCCAGGTGGCATTGTGGTTGCCCCAAGCCATTGGCTGGTAAGCCTCAACAAGGGCGTTTGTATGGAACTGTTTAACAACTACAGCATGGCCTGGCTGCTCGGGCTGGCGCTGGCTTTGCTGGCGACCGGCGTGGTGGCGGGCATTCTGGCCGGGCTGCTTGGGGTGGGCGGTGGCATTGTCATCGTGCCGGTGCTTTACCACCTGTTCACGCTGCTGGGCGTTGACGAAGCGGTGCGTATGCACGTCACGGTGGGCACCTCGCTGGCCACCATCATTCCAACGTCCATCATGTCGTCGCGGGCGCACCGCAAGCGCGGCAGCCTGGACATGGCCTTGCTGAAAAAGCTCATGCCGTCGGTGGTGATGGGCGTGCTGGTGGGTTCGGTGCTCAGCGGTTTTCTCAGCGGCAAGGTATTGACCGCAGTGTTTGCGGTGATGGCGCTGCTGGTGGCGATCAACATGGCGTTCAAGCGTGACGGTTTTTCTTTGGGTGACGGCCTGCCGGGGCCTGTGGGCACCTCGCTGATCGGTGGCGCCATTGGCGGCATTTCCACGCTCATGGGCATTGGCGGCGGCACCCTGAGTGTGCCAATTTTGAACGCCTTTCGCACGCCCATGCACACCGCCGTGGGTACCGGGGCAACGCTGGGCATGGTCATCAGTTTGCCAGGCGCTTTGGGCTTTCTCATCAACGGTTTGGGGGTGCCCAAGCTGCCGCCAGCCAGCGTGGGGTACGTCAATTTGCTGGGCATGGCCCTGATTGTGCCGGCCACCATGGTGACCACGGCCTGGGGCGCCCGGCTGGCCCATGCCATTGATGCCCGGCGTTTGCGCCAGGTATTTGCCCTGTTTCTGACCTTGACCTCGCTGCGCATGTTTTACGGTTTGCTGAGCTAAAGATCATGACATCTTCATTAATCAGTTGGGGTCAGAGCACGTCGCTGCGCGAGTGGTCTGACCCACAAGTTTTTCCAAGGAGACTTCCATGATTCACACACGCACCGCGCTGGGCGGCATGCAGGTAGCCCCTCACCACCTGGCGGCGCAAGCGGGCCGCGATGTGCTGCGCGACGGCGGCAACGCGGTCGAGGCCATGGTGGCGGCAGCCGCCGCGATTGCCGTGGTTTACCCGCACATGAACGCTCTTGGTGGCGATGGCTTCTGGCTGATCCATGAGCCGGGCAAGTCCCCGGTGGCCATTGACGCCTGCGGCTTTGCGGCCGGGCTGGCGGACCGGGCGTTTTATGACGGCCTGGACGCGATTCCGTCACGCGGCCCCAAAGCCGCGCTGACTGTCGCTGGCACCGTGGGCGGCTGGGCCAAAGCGCTGGAGGTGGCGGCACCGTGGGGCCAGGCCCTGCCGCTGTCAAGGCTGCTGGCCGATGCCATTCGCCATGCGCAGGACGGCGTGGCCGTGACCGCCAGCCAAGCGCAGCTCACCCGGCAAAAGTTTGACGGCCTCAAGGACGCGCCCGGTTTTGCCGACACCTATCTGGTCAATGGTTTGCCGCCGCCAGTGGGCCATGTGCTCAGGCAACCCGCGCTGGGCCGCACCCTGGCGACACTGGCCGAACGTGGGCTGGATGATTTTTACCGTGGCGAGTTGGCCCAGCGCATGGGCGCCGAACTGGCGCGGGTGGGCAGCCCGCTGCGCACGGCCGATCTGGCGGCCTACCGCGCCCAGATCGTCAAACCGCTGGCGGTGCGCCTGAACGACTGCACAATTTACAACCTGCCGCCGCCCACCCAGGGCTTGTCGGCGCTGATGATTCTTGGGCTGTTCGAGCGCCTGGGGGTGACCGAGGGCGAGGGTTTTGCCCACCTGCATGGTCTGGTGGAGGCAACCAAGCGCGCCTTCCGGGTGCGTGACCGCGTGGTCACCGACCCCCGGCGCCTGCCGGCCGACCCCAAGAGTTTTCTCACCCCCGAGGCGCTGGACGCGCTGGCCAGCCAGATTGACCCGCAGAAAGCGCTGCCTTGGCCCGACACGGCTGCGCCCGGCGACACGATCTGGATGGGCGCCATCGACAACAAAGGACGTTCGGTCAGCTTCATTCAAAGCGTGTACTGGGAGTTTGGTTCCGGCGTGGTGCTGCAAGACACCGGTATGACCTGGCAAAACCGGGGCACCAGTTTCTCGCTCGACCCAAGCGCCCTGAACACGCTGGAGCCCGGCCGCAAGCCGTTTCACACCCTGAACCCATCGCTGGCCTTGTTTGACGACGGTCGCGTCATGCCTTACGGCACCATGGGCGGCGAAGGCCAACCGCAAACCCAGGCGGCGGTGTTCACCCGCTACGCCCGCTTTGGGCAAAGCTTGCAGCAGGCGGTGACGGCACCCCGCTGGTTGCTGGGCCGCACCTGGGGTGATGTCAGCACCTCGCTGAAGCTGGAGAACCGTTTTGCCCCGGCGCTGGTGGCATCGCTGGAAGCGGCGGGGCATCATGTCGAGCTGCTGGACGAAGCCTTCAGCGATACCATGGGTCACGCTGGTGCCTTGGTGCGCCACCCCAATGGCGTGATCGAAGGCGCAGCCGATCCGCGCAGCGACGGTGCGGTCGCTGGCGTCTAGGAAATCACGGCGTCAACGCGCTTGTAGTTCACATCCGTCTCGTTATCGCGCCAGGGTTCACACCCGCTTATCGCCCTCTTGTGCAGGTACATCCGCACCATGCCCGGATAGTGATCAAAGTCACTGCGTTTGCCCTTGGCGGTTTCCGCCTTGAGAAAGTCGAGGATCAAAACAGAGGCCATTTTTCCGGACGCAGCACTGGCGATGAACTGGTTCACGTCATCCCGAGCGGCCGGCGCTTTGTTTTTTTGGTGAACAGAGTTCGGCAAGCGAATGGTGATTGCAGTCATGGTCAGTTCCTCAACAGATTCAAAAAATCAGCAGGTTTGAGGGTCTGCAACTTCAGTTCCGGCACACGTCTAAAGTCTTTGGCATTATGGGTCACTATGTACTGACTACCCGATGCCACGGCATATTCCAGCACCCTGTCATCGTTGGGGTCGTGAAAAAACGGTCACCACAAGTCAAGAATTGACCGCGCTTTTTGGAGCGTGCTGCGCTGCCATCAGGACAAAAGCATCAAGAACAATTCGCACGGTGCTTGTGTAGGTAATAACCATGGTCAAATGACAGACTTGTTCTATCCCTCTCTCACGCCTCAGGCTGAGAGATCACCACCCTACTTATGCTTTACCTGATCCTGGGGTTGTTGTTGTTTGTGGGCACGCATTCCGTGCGAATCGTGGCCGACGGCTGGCGCACCCGCAGCCGCGCCAGGCTGGGGCCTTTACGCTGGCGTGCGCTGTACACGCTGCTGTCCTTGCTGGGCTTTGTGCTGATGGCCTGGGGCTTTGGTCAGGCGCGGCAAATGCCGGTACAGCTGTGGAGCCCCCCGCTGGGCCTGCGCCATCTGGCGCTGCTGCTGACCTTGTTGAGCTTCGTGCTGCTGGCCGCTGCCTATGTGCCTGGCAACCGGATCAAGGCACGCTTGCACCACCCGATGACGGCCGCCGTGATGTTTTGGGCGCTGGCCCATTTGCTGAGCAACGGCAACCTGGCCCATGTCCTGCTGTTTGGCACCTTTCTGGTTTGGGCGCTGCTGGTTTTCATGGCCGCCAAAAAACGTGACAGGCAAGGCGGCACGCGTTATTCATCTGGAACCACCGGGGCAACGGGCATTACCGTGGCGCTGGGGGTGGCGCTCTGGATCGCCTTCACGCTCTGGTTGCACGGGCTGTTGATAGGCGTGCGGCCTTTCGGCTGACCAGATACCTTGCGGGTCAGACCACTCGCGTAGCGACGTGCTCTGACCCCAACTAAGCTGAGACCTTGCGGGTCAGACCACTCGCGCAGCGACGTGCTCTGACCCCAACTAACTTGAGACCTTGCGGGTCAGACCACTCGCGCAGCAACGTGCTCTGACCCCAACTAAGCTGAGATCTTGCGGGTCAGACCACTCGCGCAGCGACGTGCTCTGACCCCAACTGACTAGGTGATACCCATCAGCCACTGGATCATGTACTTGGCAACAAAACCCACCATGCCAAAGGCCAGCCCCAGCATCATGACAAAAAAGCCGAACTTTCCCGCCTTGGACTCCCAGGCCAGCTGACCGATGATGAACAGCATGTAAAGCATCAGGCCGCCGATGCCAAAAGTCATGCCAAAGGCGGCGATTTGTTCTTCGGTAAACCCAAACATCAGCGCTGCTCCCGTTCCGGCAAGGCAGACACCTCCAGCAGATCACGGTAGGCATGCCAGCTGGCGTGGCCGAGCAGCGGCACCAGCAGCACCAGGCCGACGAGGGCAGTGGCAAAGCCCACAAAGGTCAGCAGCATGATCAACGCGCCCCAAAAAGCCATCGGCACCGGATTGGCAAAGATCACCTGCCAGCTCGTGGCGATGGCCTGCCCGATGCTGACCTGCCGGTCCAGCAACAAAGGGATGG
>JALNWC010000113.1 GCA_023231075.1 Rhodoferax sp. | reverse complement strand
GGTGGACTTTGTGCGCGCCGCCAACCGCTCGCGCGACGGCAAGTCCTTCATCGTGCTGCCCGCCACCGCACGGGACGACACCCTGACGCGCATCGTGCCCACCCTGACGCCGGGCACGCACGTGACCACCGGCAAAAACGACATCAATTACGTGGTGACCGAATTCGGTGTGGCGCAGTTGCGCGGCAAATCAGCCAAGCAGCGGGCGCAGGAAATGATCGCCATTGCGCACCCGGATTTCCGTGCCGAACTCACCGAAGGCGCGCGCCGACTGAACCTGCTTTGACGCTGCGTGGCGGGGTGACGGGCGCTTTATACTCAAAGCGAGTCCTACGGTACCTATGAACGTCACCCCCCAGTCCATGCATTTTGCCGCCGCCTTGCCTTTGCAAAGCGGCGCCTCCATTCGGGCATACGAGCTCAGCTTCGAGACCTACGGCACGCTCAATGCCGACAAAAGCAACGCCGTGCTGATCTGCCATGCGCTGAATGCCTCGCACCATGTGGCCGGCACCTATGCGGGCCAGGACAAGTCCGAAGGCTGGTGGCACAACATGATCGGGCCGGGCAAGCCGCTCGACACCGAGCAGTTTTTTGTCATCGGCGTCAACAACCTGGGCTCGTGTTTTGGCTCCACCGGCCCGATGCACACCCACCCCGACACCGGGCGCATTTATGGCGCCGACTTTCCGGTGGTCACGGTCGAAGACTGGGTCAACGCCCAGGCCAGGCTGCTCGATGCCTTGGGCATCCAGACCCTGGCTGCGGTGATGGGCGGCAGCCTGGGCGGCATGCAGGCGCTGAGCTGGGCGCTGCAGTACCCGGACCGGGTGCGCCATGCCGTGGTGATTGCCAGCGCACCCAACCTGACGGCAGAAAACATCGCCTTCAACGAAGTGGCCCGGCGCGCCATTCAGACCGACCCCGATTTTCATGGCGGCAATTTTTACGAGCATGGCACGGTGCCCAAGCGCGGCCTGCGCATTGCCCGCATGATCGGCCACATCACCTACCTCAGCGACGACGTGATGAACGAGAAGTTTGGCCGCCAACTAATCGCTGAAGCCCGCGCTGTGGATGCCGCCGCGCCGGGCCGCCCCAAGCAAGGCACGGCCCCCTCGGGGGGCAGCGCAGTACGCGAAGCGACAAGCGTGGGGGCATATCTCTACAGCACGCTGGAGGCCGAGTTCCAGATCGAGAGCTACCTGCGCTACCAGGGCGACAAGTTTGCCGAATACTTTGACGCCAACACCTACCTGCTGATCACCCGCGCGCTCGACTACTTCGACCCGGCGCGCCAGTTTGAGGGCAACCTGAGCCTGGCGCTGGCGCGCGCCACGTCCAAATTCCTGCTGGTGAGCTTTACCACCGACTGGCGCTTTGCCCCCCAGCGCAGCCGCGAGATCGTCAAGGCGCTGCTCGACAACAAGCTTGACGTGAGCTACGCCGAGATCAACGCGCCCCACGGGCACGACGCCTTTTTGCTCGACGATGCGCGCTACCTGGGCGTCATCCGGTCGTACTTCAGCAACGTGGTCAAGCCGGCCGGGGAGGCCGCATGAGCGCCAGCGCCCACATCAGCGCCACCCAGCTGGCCATTGCCGAGCTGGTGCCGCCGGGCTCGCGTGTGCTCGACCTGGGCTGCGGCAACGGCGCCATGCTGGCCCACCTGATTGCAGCGCGCGGCTGCAGCGGCTACGGCATCGAGATCGACGACGCCAACGTGCAGGCCTGCGTCAAGCGCGGCGTCAACGTGATCCAGCTCAACCTCGACGAAGGTCTTTCCACCTTCGAGGACGCCAGCTTTGACGTGGTGCTGCAAATCGACACCCTGCAACACCTGCGCAACGCCGAAGTGATGTTGCTGGAAACCGTGCGCGTGGGGCGCCTCGGCATCGTGGCGTTCCCCAATTTTGCCCACTGGCCCAACCGCCTGAGCGTGCTCGCCGGACGCATGCCGGTGACCAAGCGCCTGCCTTACCAGTGGTTTGACACGCCCAACATCCGCGTCGGCACGCACGCCGACCTGGGTGTGCTGGCCAGCCGCAACCGCCTGCTGGTGCAGGACAGCTTCGGCCTGCAGAACGGCAAGGTGGTGCGCCTGCTGCCCAACTTGCTGGCCGGCACCTCGGTATACACGCTGTCGCGTTAAGTCAGCAAGGCCGCCAGCGCCGCGATGGCCGCGGTTTCCGAGCGCAGCACGCGCGGCCCCAGCGTCACCGGGGCAAAGCCCTGGGCCAGTGCCGCTTCTTCTTCCACCGCACTCAAGCCGCCTTCGGGGCCTGACAGAAAGGTGATGGCCGAGGCCGTGGACTGAACCGCTTCGCGCAAGCCCACCGATTCGGGTCGCAAGGACAACAACAAACGCTGTGGCTGCGCAGCGTCCGGCGGGGTTGGCGTCTTGAGCCACTGCGCCAGCGTCAGCACCGCATGCACGCGCGGCACCCGGTTGCCGCCGCATTGCTCGCAGGCCGCCACCGCCACGCTTTGCCAGTGCGCCTGTTTCTTGTCGGCGCGCTCGCCGCTCAGGCGCAACACGCTGCGCTCGCTCATCAGCGGCTGGATGCTGGCCACGCCCAGCTCGGACGCTTTTTCCACCAGCCAGTCCATGCGCTCGTTGGCCGGCATGCCGACCGCCAGGTGCACCCGAAGGGCGGCTTCGCGCTCAACCGGCGTGTGCCCACCGACCTGAACCTGCACCTGGCTGCGGCCCATCTGGGTGACGGTGGCTTCAAATTCGCCGCCGCTGCTGGTGGGCACCTCCGGCCCGCCGTTGAACAGCGTGATGGCATCACCGGGCTGCAGGCGCAGCACCTGCACGTGGCGCGCAGCGCTGGCGGGCAGGTCCAGCAGGTCGCCGGTCGTCAGGGGAGTGGGGCAGTAAAAACGCGGCATGGGGGCTGGATAATAGCGCCTTCACCCACCCACCCCGAACCTGACACCTTGCTGGCCGAGATCAACCACATCGCCCTCATCGGTAACCTGCTGCAGCAGATGTGCGTCTATCTGGTGGTGGCCTACCTGCTGACCAAGACCCCGCTGTTTGCGCCCCTGATGCAGGTGACCGTGCGCTTGCCCGACCGGCTGGTGTGCTACGTGGTTTTTTCCGGTTTTTGCATCATGGGCACCTACCTCGGGTTCCAAATTGACGACGCCATTGCCAACACCCGCGCCATTGGCGCCGTGCTGGGCGGCATGCTGGGCGGCCCGCTGGTGGGGTTGGCCGTCGGCCTGACCGGCGGCCTGCACCGCTACTCGCTGGGCGGCTTTTCGGCAACGGCCTGCGCCGTCTCCACCGTGACCGAAGGACTCATTGGCGGCTTCCTGCATTTCTATTTGTTGCGCCGCAACAAGGCCTACCTGTTGCTCAATCCGGCGATTGCCTTTGGCACCACGCTGGTTGCCGAGCTGTGCCAGATGGGTATTATTTTGCTGCTGGCCAAACCGGCTGAACAAGCCGCGCATCTGGTGGCCCAGATCATCCTGCCCATGGTGCTCACCAACTCCCTGGGTGCGGCCCTGTTCATGCGCCTGATTCTGGACCGCAAGGACACCCTGGAAAAGTACTCGATCGCCTTTTCGGCCAAGGCACTGCGCATTGCCGAGCGCTCCGTCGGTGTCCTGGTGCAGGGCTTCAACGAACACAACTGCGCGCGCATGGCCAGCATCATTCGTGAAGAAACCGGCGTGGGCGCCGTGGCCATCACCGATGCCGAGAAGGTGCTGGGTTTTGTCGGCGTGGGTGCTGACCACCACCTGCCCGGCACGCCGATCTCTTCGGCGCACACGCTGCAGGCCATCCACAACAACGAAGTGGTTTATGCCGACGGGGCGGCTGTGCCCTATTACTGCTCGGTGACCAGGGACTGCAAGCTCGGGTCCTGCCTGGTCATTCCACTGCGGGGTGCAGACAACCGGGTGATTGGCACCATCAAGCTGTACGAGCCCAAAACCAAGTTTTTTTCCTCGCTCAACCGCACCCTGGGCGAAGGCATTGCCCGGCTGCTGTCCAACCAGCTGCTGTCCGGCCGCATCGAGGAGCAAAAGCGCCTGCTCGCGCAAGCCGAAATCAAGCTGCTGCAGGCCCAGATCAACCCGCACTTTCTGTTCAATGCGCTCAACACCCTGGCGGCCGTGATCCGGCGCGATCCGGAGTCGGCACGTCAACTGGTGCAATACCTGTCCACTTTTTTCCGCAAAAGCCTCAAGCGCACCGGCAACGATGCCACGCTCCAAGATGAAATCGAACACGTCGATGCCTACCTGCGCATCGAGCTGGCCCGCTTTGCCGATCGGCTCAAGGTGCGCTTTGATGTGCCCGACGATCTGCTGGGGCTGCGGCTGCCGGCTTTCTCGCTGCAGCCGATTGTTGAAAACGCGATCAAGCACGGTATCTCGCAGCTGCTGGAGCCCGGCACCCTTGTCATCAGCGCCCAGCGTGCGGACGCGGTATTGACCGTGGTGGTCGAAGACAGCGCGGGCCTGTATCGGCCCAAGCCCGAGAGCGACGGTCTGGGCATGAGCCTGGTGGACCGGCGCATCAAGCTGCGTTACGGCCCGGGCCATGGCATTGACGTCACCTGCCAGCCCGGTGACTGGACCCGGGTGGCGATTCGTTTGCCGATAGAAGACGAGCGTGCGCCATGCTGACCGCCTTGATCATCGACGACGAAGCGCCCTCGCGCGACGAGCTGAAAGCGCTGCTGGCCGACCATGCCGACATTGAAGTGCTTGGTGAATGCAGCAACGCGCTCGAAGGCATTGCGGCCATTCACCGGCTGCGCCCCGACGTGGTGTTTCTGGACATCCAGATGCCGCGCGTCAGCGGCCTGGAAATGGTGGGCATGATCGAGGCGGCCGCCTTGCCGCACATCGTGTTTGTGACCGCCTTTGATGAACATGCGCTCAAGGCTTTTGAAGAGCACGCGGCCGACTACCTGCTCAAACCGATCGACCCGCAGCGCCTGGCCAAAACCCTGGACTGGCTGCGTGCCGGCGCCCGGCCCTCGCAGCCGGCACATGCACCCTTGATTCCTGCGCTGCGGCATATTCCCTGCATGGGACTGAACCGCATTTTTTTGCTGACGCTCGATGAGGTTGAATTTGTTCACACCGACCTGACCGGTGTGCAGGTGGTGGCCGACCAGCGCCAGGGCATCACCGAGCTGACCCTGAAAATACTGCAGGAGCGCACGCCGCTGCTGCGCTGCCACCGGCAGTATCTGGTCAACATCGACCACGTGGCCGAGATTGAATTGCTGGACAACGGCAGCGCGGAAATCATCACCCGCAGCGCCCGCCGGGTGCCTGTGAGTCGGCGTTACCTGCGCGAACTGAAAGACCGTCTGCTCATCGGTTGAGTTTTTTGCGCGCCGCTGGACAGCACGCACGCGCCGCTCAATCCTGCGGGCAACCACTGGCCAGATCGTTTACGAAACAGCCGCCAAAACCGCTACATTCCCGGCCCACTGCACGGGAAAGCTGGCGCCTTGCGCGACTTCGCCTCCCGGTAGCAGCCCGTCCTGACGATCTCAGGGCATCAACCAACACCAGGAGAAGACATGCATCTTGTTTCCAAACACGCCCTCTGGGCGCTTTTAACGGTGATCGGGGTATTTTCCCTGGGCACCGTGGCGCTGTCGCGGGGCGAAACCATCAATTCCTTGTGGATCATCACGGCGGCAATTTCCATTTATCTGGTGGCCTACCGCTACTACAGCCTGTATATCGCCGACAAGGTCATGCAGATCGACCCCACCCGCGCCACCCCGGCGGTGCGCCACAACGACGGGCTGGATTTTGTGCCCACCAACAAATACGTCCTGTTTGGCCACCACTTTGCGGCCATTGCCGGCGCCGGCCCGCTGGTGGGCCCGGTGTTGGCGGCGCAAATGGGCTACCTGCCCGGCACGCTGTGGATCATCGTGGGCGTGGTGCTGGCCGGTGCGGTGCAGGACTTCATGGTGCTGTTTGTCTCGACCCGGCGCGACGGGCGCTCCCTGGGCGACCTGGTCAAGTCCGAACTGGGCCTGGTGCCCGGCATGATTGCCCTGATCGGCACCTTTGTCATCATGGTGATCATTCTGGCCGTGCTGGCCTTGATCGTGGTCAAGGCGCTGGCCGCCAGCCCGTGGGGCACCTTCACCGTGGCTGCCACCATTGTGATTGCCTTGTTCATGGGGGTTTACAGCCGCTATCTGCGCCCCGGGCGCATCGGCGAAGTGTCGGTCATCGGCCTGGTGTTGTTGATTGGCTCCATCGTGGCGGGCGGCCAGGTGGCCGAGCACGCGGTGCTGGGCCCGATGTTCACCTTCGATGCCAAGCAACTGACCTGGATGCTGATCATCTATGGCTTCATTGCCTCGGTGCTGCCGGTCTGGCTGTTGCTGGCGCCGCGTGACTACTTGTCGACCTTCCTGAAAATCGGCACCATCGCCGGACTGGCGCTGGCCATGGTGTTTGTTGCGCCCAATTTGCGCATGCCCGCCGTGACCCAGTTCATCGACGGCACCGGCCCGGCCTGGTCAGGCAGCCTGTTCCCGTTCATCTTCATCACCATTGCCTGCGGTGCCGTGTCCGGTTTCCACGCCCTGATTTCGTCGGGCACCACGCCCAAGCTGCTTGACAGCGAAGGCAACGCCCGCATGATCGGCTACGGCGGCATGCTGATGGAATCGTTCGTGGCCATCATGGCCATGGTGACCGCCTCGGTGATCGATCCGGGCTTGTACTTCGCCATGAACAGCCCGGCGGCCATCATCGGCACCAGCGTGGACAGCGCCGCCCAGGTCATTTCGCAATGGGGTTTCATCATCACGCCCGATGTGCTGCTGCAGACCGCCAAAGATGTCGGTGAGCACTCCATCCTGTCGCGCGCAGGGGGTGCACCCACACTGGCGGTGGGCATGGCCCAGATCTTTTCCCAGATCATGGGCGGCCAGGCCATGATGGCCTTCTGGTACCACTTCGCCATCCTGTTCGAGGCGCTGTTCATCCTGACCGCCTGCGACGCCGGCACCCGCGCTGGCCGCTTCATGCTGCAGGATTTGCTGGGCAGCATCATCCCGTCCTTCAGGAAGACCGATTCCTGGATCGCCAGCCTGACGGCCACCGCCCTGTGCGTGGGCGCCTGGGGCTACATCCTGTACCAGGGCGTGGTCGATCCACTGGGCGGCATCAACAGCCTGTGGCCGCTGTTTGGCATTTCCAACCAGATGCTGGCCGGCGTGGCGCTGATGCTGTGCACGGTGGTGCTGTTCAAGATGAAGCGCCAGCAATTTGCCTGGGTGACGATTCTGCCGGCCTCCTGGCTGCTGCTCTGCACGCTGGTGGCGGGTTGGGAAAAAGTGTTCGATGCCAACCCGAAGATCGGCTTCCTCGCGCTGGCCAACAAGTTCCAGGCCGCGATTGACCAGGGCACGGTGCTGGCCCCGGCCAAGAACCTGGCCCAGATGGAACAGATCGTGTTCAACAACCAGCTCGATGCCGGCCTGGCGCTGTTTTTCATGTTTGTGGTGGTCAGCATGCTGTACTACACCGTCATCGCCTGCATAAAGGCCTCGCGCACCAACCAGCAGACCAGTTGCGAGACCCCG
>JALNWC010000112.1 GCA_023231075.1 Rhodoferax sp. | reverse complement strand
CGCCTGCCGGTGCCGTGATCGGGGTGCCAGGCAAGGCTGAGCGCTGCGGCTCCAACAGCACCTGCGTGCTGTTGGACAGCGCGAAGAAGGCCTGTCTCCGACAGGCCTGCGCCCTGCAAGGGACACGCGGCGGGCTATTGCCCGCAAGGAGGAGCAACGCCGCATGGCGGCTCCGAGCGCGGTGCTGGCAGGTGCATAGCGCGCTCACCCACCAGGTGAACCCCATCGAAGCCGTCAACGCTTGATTTCATGCGGCTTGTCAAGGGATATAAAGCGGTCAACTGCCGTTTTTAGGTTCAACTGCTCATGCACGGGGGGCATGAACGCGCGGCCGCCATGCATTGACGATCGCCACCAGCGAGAGCATTACGGGCACCTCGACCAGTACACCGACCACCGTGGCAAGGGCGGCGCCAGAGTTGAGGCCGAACAGCGAAATCGCCACCGCCACCGCCAGCTCAAAGAAATTGGATGTGCCAATGAGGCAGGCGGGGCCCGCAACATCGTGGGGCAGCTTGAGCAGCTTGGCACCCCACCAGCTGATGAAAAAGATGCCATAGGTCTGCAACACCAGCGGAATGGCGATCAAGCCGATCACTGCGGGTTTCTCGACGATGGTGCCCGCCTGAAAACCAAACAGCAGCACCACGGTTGCAATGAGGCCCACGATGGACCATGGCTTGAGCCGCGCCACCAACGCACCGACCGCCTGCGGGGAGCGCCTGGCCAACTGGTGGCGGGTTGCCATGCCAGCGGCCAGGGGCAGCACCACATACAGCACGGTGGACAGAACCAGGGTCTGCCAGGGCACGGTCACGTTGGTCACGCCCAGCAAGAATGCGGCGATGGGTGCGAATGCCACCACCATCACCAGGTCGTTCACCGAGACCTGAACCAGGGTGTAGTTCGCATCTCCTTTGACGAGCTGGCTCCACACGAACACCATGGCAGTGCAAGGCGCAACGCCCAGCAAAATCATGCCGGCGATGTATTCGCTGGCCGATTGGGGGTCCACCCATGGGGCGAAGAGGTATCGAAAGAACAGCACCCCCAGCGCCGCCATGGTGAACGGCTTGATGAGCCAATTGACTGTCAGCGTCAGCAGCAGACCTTGCGGCTTTTTGCCCACGCCCTTGATGGCGGCCCAGTCAATCTGAATCATCATCGGATAAATCATCACCCAGATGAACACCGCCACAACGAGATTGACGTGCGCAACTTCAAGGCCTGCGACGGCCTGAAAAACCCCCGGAAAAACCAGCCCCAGCCCCACGCCGGCGGCAATGCCCAGCGCAACCCAGATCGTCAAATACCGTTCAAACAGCCCCATGGTGGTTCCCCTCGCTCAATGAAAAAGGCCTGGAACATTGCATGTCCAGGCCCGTCTGCATGTGGATTTTTCAGTCTTTGGTTTGTCCAATCCGGACCAGTTCTTTCTGCAGCGACAGTTTGCCGAGCTTTTCGAGCGGCAGGCTCAGGAAGAGCGCAATGCGGCGGTTCAACACCATGAAAGCGTCTTTGAACGCGTTGTTCACGGCTTCTTCATCTCCCTCCACCGCTACCGGGTCAGGCACACCCCAGTGCGCCGACATCGGCTGGCCCGGCCAGATGGGGCACACCTCTCCCGCCGCCTGGTCGCACACCGTCAGCACGTAGTCCATCACGGGTGCGCCGGGAGCCGAAAACTCCTCCCAGTTCTTGCTGCGCAAACCCTGCGTCGAAAAATGGTTTCTCTCCAGCAGCTCGAGCGCACGCGGATTGACCACGCCCGCGGGGTGGCTGCCGGCGCTGAAGGCCTGGAATCTGCCAGCGCCATTCTGGTTCAGGATGGCTTCGGCAAGAATGCTGCGCGCGGAGTTGTGCGTGCAGATGAAGAGTACGTTGTAGATGCGATGGGACATGTAAATACCTGCTTTCGGCACCAAGGGTTGAGGAAATGGGTGGGTCAATTATTTGCGTCGCTGCACCAGCCCGGCGGCGCGAAATTGGGTTTTTGCATAGTTTGGAGCGCTATGGTTACTTGCGCATTACGTATTGCTCCTGCGCAGTCGTCAAGCCGCTACAGCTGTTTTCTTGTCCTTCGTCACCGGCAATGTGAGCGTGACCAGCCAGCAGATCAACAGCATCACGGCAGACCCGGTGAGCGCATACAGCAACCCGCCCCACTGGTAGAGCAGGCCCGAAAGCAGCGTGCCGCCAAAGCGCCCCAGGGCGTTGGCAGCGTAGTAAAAGCCCACGTCCTCGGCGGCTTTTTCAGAGCCGGCGTAGGCCAGGATGAGGTAGGAGTGAATGGAAGAGTTGACGGCAAACGCAAAGCCAAACAGCCCCAGGCCGCCCACCACCACCCATTGCAGTTGCGGCACCTGCAAGGCCACCGCTGCCGCCAGGGCGATGGGCACCAGCGTCAGCAGGGCCGACCACAGGCGCGCGGCAGGCACCTCGGTGCTCAGGCCGTCGGGGCTGCGTTTGACCAGTTGCGGCGCCATGGCCTGCACCAGGCCATAGCCAATCGTCCAGGCCGCCAGAAAACCGCCCACCATGGTGAACGTCCAGCCCTGTGAATACAAAAACACCGGCACGCCCACCACAAACCAGACATCGCGCGCGCCAAACAGCACCACGCGGGCGGCGGCCAATGCGTTGATGCCGGCGTTTTTGGCAAACAGCTCCTTGGCCGATTTCGAGGCCCTGCTCTTGCCCATCATCTGCGGCAGCGAAGTCACCACCCCCACCAGCACCAGCGCCAGCAGCGCCGCCATGGCCCACAGCGCGTGCTGAAAGCCCAGCGCCTGCAGCAGCAAGCCGCCCAAAAAGAAACCCACGCCCTTCATGGCGTTCTTGCTGCCCGTGAACCAGGCCACCCATTGAAAGAGCTGGCTTGCGCCCTGCTCTTTGGCTTCTGCCGCAGTCACCTTGATGGCCGATTTGCTGGCGGTTTTGGTCAAGTCCTTGGCCACGCCGCAAATGCCCTGCGCCAGCACCACCCAGGCCACCGACATGGCCGCCGACCACCCGGGGTCGAGCTGCGACAGCAAGGTAAAGCCGATGATTTGCGTCACCAGCCCCACCGTCAGCATGCGCGTGATGCCGTAGCGCGTGGCCAGCCAGCCGCCCACCAGATTGGCCAGCACGCCCGCCGCTTCGTAAAGCAAAAACAGAAAAGCCAGCGTGAACGGCGAGTACCCCAGGCGGTAAAAATGCAGCAACACCAGCATGCGCAGCGCGCCATCGGTGAGGGTAAAGCCCCAATACGCCGCTGTGACGATGGCATAGTTGCGCGTGGCGTGGCTTTGCATGTCAGATGCCCATTTCCTGCATGTGGCAGGCCAAGTCCACCATGCGGCAGGCATAGCCCATTTCGTTGTCGTACCAGGCGTACACCTTGAGCAGCGTGCCATCCGTCACCATGGTGGACAACGCATCAACGATGGAGCTGCGCGTGTCGCGGGCGTAGTCGGCGCTCACCAGGGGCAGCGTTTCGTAGCCCAGAATGCCCGACAGGTAAGAGCTGGCGGCTTGCTGGAACAGCGCGTTCACTTCTTCCACCGTGGTCTGGCGCTGCAACTCGAACACGCAATCGGTCAGCGAGGCGTTCAGCACCGGGGCGCGCACCGCATGGCCGTTGAGCTTGCCCTTGAGCTCGGGGTAAATCAGCGCGATGGCCGTGGCGCTGCCGGTGGAGGTGGGTGCCAGGCTTTCCATGGCGCTGCGGGCGCGGCGCAGGTCTTTGTGCAGCGCGTCCACCACCAGATTGGTGTTGGTCGGGTTGTGGATGGTGGTGATCTGCCCGTGGCGTATGCCAAGGTGCTCATGCACCACCTTCACCACCGGTGCCAGGCAGTTGGTGGTACACGATGCCGCCGTGACGATGCGGTTTCTGGCCGGGTCATACAGCTGGTGGTTCACGCCGACGACGATGTTGAGCACGTCGCCCACCTTCACCGGCGCGGCGACGATCACGCGCTTGGCACCGCGGTCCAGGTGGCCCTGGATGGTCTCGGGCGTCAAAAACTTGCCGGTGCATTCCAGCACCATGTCCACGCCCCAATCTCCCCACGGAATCTCTGCCGCCGTGGCATGCGCACTGAACGAGAGCTGGCGGTTGCCGATATGGATGGCGTTGTCGCCCTCGGCGTGGATGCGCTCGCGCCATTTGCCTTGCACCGTGTCAAAAGCCAGCAGGTGGGCCGCGGCCGCAGCGCCACCCTTGATTTCGTTCAGGTGCACCACCTCCAGGCGGTTACCGGCGCGGGGGTCATCTTGCGGGCGCTCGGCGGCACCCATCGCCGCGCGCAGCGCCAGGCGGCCGATGCGGCCCATTCCGTTGATGCCAACTTTCATGAAACGCCTCCTTTCCTAAATTCTATACTCATTGAAATATTGCATCATTGAATGACCGGCGAATGACAGGCTGCTCAAGTGAGCCATCGAAGCGGCGCACCAGCGCCCCTTGATGTCCAGCGGTTGCGCGATTCACGAAAGCAAATCGCCAAAACGGCAATGCACGCACAGTGGCGCCCGGGCTCAGTGCGCAGCCAGCTCCAGCGCGGCGCTTTGCAGCGCCGCTTTTTCCAGCTTGCCGCCGGGCAGGTTGATCAACAGATCCAGGCGCTGGTGGAGCATGTGCATCGTCGTATGGAAAGCCTCGATCCTTTGCGCTTCAGGCACAGTGCTGACGGTCGGGTCGCAGTAGCCCCAGTGGACAGTGGACGGGGGCTGGGTGACCGGGCCAGACGGGGCAAACCTCGCCAGCGGCGTCATCGCACATGGTGATGATCTGATCCATGTGCGGCGCATCGGGCGCGGCGAATTCGTCCCAGCTTTTGCTGCGCAGCCCGTCAATGGAAATGCCCGCCTTTTGCAGCATCTGCAGGGCCAGGGGATGGGGCTGCTGGTTCGCGCCGGGATGGCTGCCCGCCGAATAGGCCCGGCGCCATCGCATTGAGCAGGGCTTCGGCCAGGATGCTGCGGCAATTGTGGGCGCAGATAAACAGGACATTCAGGGGCTTGTTGCCGAGGATGCTGCAGGGCAGCAGCCAGCGGATTTTTCCGCAGTGGCCGCAGTGGCCGCAGGGGTGGTTTTTGGCGGGCAGCATGCAGCCTGGGTGTCTGCAGCAGCGGGGGCGCAGCAAGCCGCTGCTGCCTTTTCAGGGGTTGGCGCGGACGCGCAGCAAGCCCCGGCTTCGGTGGCCTTGCCCGCTTCACTGAACACGGGAATATTGCCCAATGTGTGGAAATGTTCCCAGGCAATGCCCTGGGGATCGGTGATCCAGTGCTTCTCGCTGCGGGCATAGCAGCAGCTGGTGGCGCCTTCGTCGAGCAGCGCCATGTCGGCTGCTTCTGCGCGGGCCTTCAATTGCGCCAGCCCGGCAGCGTCGTCCACCTGGAAACCCAGGTGGTCCAGCCCCGGCCTGTCGCCCCGGGTAGAAATAGCGAAGTTCACGCGCGGATCGTCCAGCATCCACTTGGCATAGTCGGATTCAACGCGTGAAGGCTCTGCGGCAAAGAGCTTTGAATAGAACGCAATGTTCTTGGCCAGGTCATCCACATGCAGGTGGACATGGAATCTTTTCATGGGGGTTTCCTTGTTTTTCAGCAATCGCAAGACATTGCCGCGGGTGCCAGACAGTCAGCACCCTGGCAGCAGTTTTCGGTAAGAAAGCCCAGCAACTCGTTCATGGTGGCAATCGAGGCGCGGTAAATCAGGTTGCGGCCCTGGCGCTCCTGGCTGACCAGGTTCGAATGGGTGAGCTCCTTGAGATGAAACGACAGGGTGTTGGGTGCCACAGCCAGCTGCTCCGCCAGCGCACCGGGTGTAAGGCCCTGGCTGCCGGCAACGACCAGCGCACGGAACACCCGCAGGCGCATTTCCTGGGCCAGGGCGGCGAGCGAACGGACGGCGTCTGTTTCATTCATTCAGAAACTATACAGCGATTATTCACTGGCAGCGCGATGCCGATGCTGACGGCTATCGGTCCTTGCCAGGTCGTTTCATCGCGCGTTTGCGCAGTCCGCATTTCTGCAGGAACATGCGCAAAAAATCATGATTGGCAACATATCCCAGAAAAGATCCGTTCCCCCCTGAGCCCGAACGGAGGGAGAGGGCAAGGTATCCGAGGCATGTCGCCAACCAGGCAAGAAATGCCCATGAAGATGAGCCACGAAACGCTGACAGCCATGTTTTCAGGAGCAAATCACGAACCAATTGCGGCATTTGGCAGCCACGGGCGGCACTGGTAAACTGTCCCTCGGGTGTACGCGCCAGCAGGCGCTACAGGTTCATGCGCTGGTCGGGCCGCCACGCAGCTTTTTTGCGACTGCCCCCACATGACAACCACCACCCTCCAATGGATTGCCGCCGCCCTGTTCGGCATCGCCCTGCTCCACAGTTTTTCGGTCAAGCATTTCGAGCGGCTCTCGCACCGCTTTCCGCGCCACGCGGGCCTGTTCCACCTGCTGGGCGAAGTGGAAGTGGTGTTTGGTTTCTGGGCCATGGTACTGATTGCGGTCATGGCGCTGGTGGATGGCGGCGCGCAGGCCCTGCATTACGCCGAGTCGCGCAACTACACCGAGCCGCTGTTCGTCTTCGTGGTGATGGTGATTGCCGCCTCGCGCCCCGTGCTGCGCACCGTGGTGGCCCTGGTGGACGCCACGGCGCGCCTCATGCCCCTGCCCACCCCGATGACCACGGCCTGGCTGGGGCTGGCCGCCGTGCCGCTGCTGGGCTCGCTCATCACCGAGCCGGCCGCCATGACCATTGCCGCCCTCATGCTGGCGCCGCAGATTTTTCGCCCCGCCGTGCCCGAACGCCACAAATACCTGGCGCTGGGGGTGCTGTTTGTCAACGTGTCGATCGGCGGCACGCTCACCTCGTATGCCGCGCCGCCCGTGCTGATGGTGGCCACCACCTGGCAATGGGACAGCGCCTTCATGCTGGCCACCTTCGGCTGGAAGGCCGCGCTGGCGGTGCTGCTGAACGCCACGGTCTGCACCTTCGTGCTGCGCAAGCACCTGCCCCACGCCAGCGCCCTGGAGGCTGGGCAGCAGGCGCGCCCGCCCGTGCCCGCCTCCGTGGCGGCCGTGCACCTGGCGCTGCTGGCCGGTGTGGTGCTGCTGGCGCACCACCCGGTGGCGTTCCTGGCGCTGTTTTTGCTGTTTCTGGCGTTTACGCAGGCCTATGAACGCCATCAAAGCCCCCTCATCCTCAGGGAAGCACTGCTCGTGGGCTTTTTTCTGGCGGGTCTGGTGGTGCTGGGCGGCATGCAGCAATGGTGGCTGCAGCCCATCGTCTCCAGCCTGCAGCCACTGGCCCTGTTCGCGGGCGCCCTGGGCCTGACGGCCATCACCGACAACGCGGCGCTCACTTACCTGGGCTCGCTGATCGAGGGCATGTCCGACCCCGCCAAATACATGCTGGTGACCGGCGCGGTGGCCGGTGGCGGTCTCACGGTAATTGCCAACGCGCCCAATCCGGCCGGTGTCGCATTGCTCAGGCGGGGCTTTGCCGACGAAACCATTGGCGCGGGCGGGCTGCTGCTGGGGGCGCTGGGGCCAACGGCGGTGGCTGCATTGGCGTTTTTGGTGCTTTGAACCTGCATTGAACCTAAAAACGGCAGTTGACCGCTTTGCGTCCCTTGCTAGGTCGCATGAAATCAAGCGTTGACGGCTTCGATGGGGTTCACCT
>JALNWC010000111.1 GCA_023231075.1 Rhodoferax sp. | reverse complement strand
TGGCCTGGTGCTGAACCACGGCATCACCTCCACCGACCCGGGCAGTGGCGCCGCGCCGCTGGGGGCGGCGAGCTTCATCGAGAAATATGTTTTCCCGAGCGGCGAGTTGCCGCACATCAGCCTGGCGCTCAAGGACATGCAGAGCGCCGGGCTGGAGGCGCTCGATGTGGAATGCCTGCGCCGCCATTACGCGCGCACGCTGGCCTGCTGGTCGGACAACTACGAGCACCAGCAGGAGGCCATTCGTGCGCTGGTCAGCGAAACCACCTACCGCGTCTGGCGCATTTACCTCGCGGGCTGCGCCCATGCGTTTGCGCAGAACTGGGTGTCGATCTACCAGGTGCTGGCCTGCAAGGCCGGCAGCAGTGAAGCGCTCAACCCAACCCCCTGGTCACGCGCCTACATGTACGCCTGAGCATCGGCTGCCCTGCCACAAGCGTTCACTTGCGCCGGTTGTTCTGCTTAGTCTCTTCGGGGGGTTTGGCAAACCCCTTGCGCAGCGCACCCAGCTCGGCCACCCGCGTCGCCACCCGCCGGTTGATGCTGTCCGCGGGGTACTGACCGCCCGCACCGGCCTCGCCGGCCGGCACGCCGGTCAGCAGGGTCATGGCCTGGTCCACATGGGCCACGGCATAGAGATGGAACTGCCCGGCGCGCGCGGCGGCCAGCACATCGCGGCGCAGCATCAGGTGTTTGACGTTGGCCTGCGGAATCAGCACGCCCTGCTCCCCCGTCAGGCCACGCGCCACGCAGATGTCAAAAAAGCCCTCGATCTTTTCATTGACCGCGCCAATGGCCTGCACCTGCCCCAGTTGGTTGACCGAGCCGGTCACGGCCAGCGACTGCAGCAGCGACACATTGGCCAGGTGCGACAAGAGCGCGCACAACTCGGCCAGCGACGCGCTGTCGCCATCGATCTGGCCATAGGACTGCTCGAACACCAGGCTGGCCGAGAGCGCCAGCGGCTGGTTGCGCGCATAACGGGCGGCCAGGTAAGAGGAAAGAATCAGCACGCCCTTGGAATGGATGGCACCCGAGAGCTTGACCTCGCGCTCGATGTTGACCATTTCCCCGGTGCCCAGCCGGGTGGTGGCCGTGATGCGCGTGGGCTGGGCAAAGGCGAAGTCGCCGAGCTGCAGCACCGACAGGCCGTTGATCTGCCCCACCACCGCGCCCTGCGTGTCGATCAGCAGGGTCTCGCGCAGGATGGCTTCGTGCAACTGGGCGCGCAGCCGGTCCTGGCGATGGATCTGCGCGTCGATGGCCTGCTGCACATTGTTTTCGGTGATGGCCGCCAGGCCCGCCTCGCGCGCCCAGAAGTCGGCCTCCTGCAGCAGGTCGGCCACGCTGCGCATGTGGGTGGACAGGCGCTGGGCGTCGCCCACCAGCCGCGCGCTGTGCTCGATCACCCGCGCCACCGCCAGGCGGTCGAGCGGCAGCAGTTGCTCTTTGGCGCACAGCGTGGCCATCAGGCGGGCATAAAGCTGATGGGTTTCGGCGCTGCGCTCGATGCGGTCTTCAAAATCGGCCGCCACCTTGAACAGCTCGGCAAAATCCGGGTCGTATTGCTGCAGCAGGTAGTAAAACAGGCGGTCGCCGAAGAGCACAATTTTCACGTCCAGCGGCATCGGCTCGGGCTCCAGCGACACCGTGCTCACCAGGCTGACCATCTGCCCGAGCGACTCGATGCGGATCTCGCGCGTCTGCAGCGCGCGCTTGAGGGCGTCCCAGGCAAAGGGCTGCATCAGCACCTTGCGCACATCGAGCAACAGGTAGCCGCCGTTGGCACGGTGCAGCGCACCGGGCTTGATCAGCGTGAAGTCGGTCACCAGCGCGCCCAGCTGGGCAATGTGCTCGAGACGTCCGATCAGGTTGCCGTAGGTCGGGTTGTCCTCGCTCACAATGGGCGCGCCGGCGTGCTCGCCATTGCTGACCAGCACGTTGACCTGGTAGCGGTGAAAAGTCTTGCGGTTCACCACGGTCAGGCCCGACAGGTTGGCGGTCTCATCCTCATGGCGAAAGTCGTCGGCGTTCTCGATCATGTCGTGCTGCAACTGGTCCAGGTAACGGCTGGTCTGCGGCAGGTCATGGAAGCGGCTGCGCAGTTCGTCCACCACCTGGGTCACCACGGCGCCCGTGGTTTCGCGGTTGAGCTGCTTGAGCTGTTCGCCGCGTTCTTTCATCCACTGCGGAATGTGGTGCAGGATTTTCTCCAGCTGCTTCTGCAGTTCGGCAATGGCGCCGGCAATGCGCTGCTTTTCGTCCTCGGGCAGTTTCTCGTACTCGTCGGGCGCCATCACCTCGTCGTCGCGGGTGGGCGCAAAGGCAAAGCCGCTGGGCGTGCGCAGCAACACGATGTGCTGCTGGCCCGCGGCCTCGCCGAGTTCCTTGAAAGCGCTCTCCTGGCGCGTGGTAAAGGCCTGCCCGATGGCCTCGGCCTTGGCCCGGTAGTCTTCGCCCTCGAACAGCGCCGGAATGGCGCTGCGCAAATAGGCCACGCGCTGCGCCAACTGTTGCTGCAAATCAGTGCCGCGCCCCGAAGGCAGGCGCATGGCCTGCGGCTTGTGGGGGTGGTCAAAATTATTCACATAACACCAGTCGGCCGCGGCCGGCTCGGACCGGGCTTGTCGGCTCAGCATCTGGCTCACCATGCTGCGCTTGCCCACGCCTGGCGGGCCTAGCACAAAGATGTTGAAGCCCTCATGGCGGATACCGGCGCCAAAGCGCACGGCCTCAAAAGCGCGCAGCTGGCCGATCAACTCGTCCATGGGTTCCAGCTCGGCCGTGGTCGCAAAGGCAAACTGCGCCGGGTCGCAGGCCTGGTGCAGCTGCTGTGGCGCCAGCCGAAGCGATGGCAACGCGGATGACTCGCGCATGGCAAGACCTCAGGACACCGTGATCGACTTGCCCTTGTCGCTGCCCTCCTTGGGCAGCCGCACCGTGAGCACGCCGTTCTTGAAGGTGGCTTCAGCCTCGTCGGTATTCACGTTGCGCGGCAGCGCAATGCTGCGCTCAAAGGCGCCGTAAGCGCGTTCCATGACGTGGTAGGTGCTGTCGTCGGTCTCGCGCTCGAAGCGCTTTTCGCCGCTCAGGTGCAGCACGTTGCCCTCGATACGGATCTGGCAGTCGTCCTTGTCCATGCCGGGCAGCTCGATGCGCACCACCACGTCTCTGGCAGTTTCTTCAAGTTCACCGGCGAGCAGGCTCCAGCTGGGGAAGGCGGCCAGCGCGCCACCGGTATCCGACGTGTCGGTTTGGTTGCGCTTGAAATGCGTCAGGGCACTGCTGCTGCGGCTCAGCAGTTCGTGCCAACCGTCCGAGAGCGAGTCCCAGGCCCGGCTGATCTCCCGGCCAAGGTTCTGACTGGTTTCTTTGAGGGAATGAAGCATGTTCATGGTGTTTAAGGCGTGATGTGGAGGGAGGCACCACTCTAGGACGCGCGCTGCGGCAGCGCTTGATATTTCTCATGGGTCGCTACCGATGACAGGCAAAAACCCCCGATATGCCAATTGTGGCAGCCGAACGCAAGGCTGCTGTCAGCGATACTGGCGAAGCACCCGGTAGCGTGGTGCCTTGAGCCCGGTGGAGAGCACCAGCGCAAAGCACTGAACCGGCCACTGCACCGGCGCAAAGACCCGTGGCGCAATGGCCGCCTCGGCACGGCGCGCCAACGTGACGTGGGGCACATAGGGCCGCGGGTCCAGCGCAAGGTCAAGCGCGCCCAGCGCCTGCCCGAGCGCCTCGTGCAAGCGAATCAGGGCCGCGGGCGGTTCTGAGGCACACAGCACAGCCAGGCCGCGCGGCCAGAGCCTGGGCTGGTCGAAGACAAGTCCGAACGGCTGGAGCGGCAGCGCCGCAGCGGTGGCAATTGATTGCACTTTTTCGCTGGCCACATCACCGATGAAATGCAGCGTGGCATGCCAATCTTGCGGCGCGTAGCGCATACAGCCCGCTGGCCAGCGCCACTGCTCGGCATGAGCGGCCAGTTGCCTGCGCACGCCATCATCAGGCCAAAGCGCCAGAAACAGGCGCTGCCTCGACGCAACAGGTGGTTTGTCAGAATCCATGCTTTTGGTACGATCATCGAAAAAACATGACAGCAACAGCATTCACCGCTCGGTCAATACCCACTCAGGCAGGCACTCGCGCATGAACCTTCACACCCTTGGCAAGCTGCTGGTGCTCGGCCAGTTTGGCAGTCTGGGCGCATTGATGGCGCTGGCAGCATCCGGCATCATGCAGCACCCCACGCCAGCGCTGGCCTGGCTGGCCCTGGGCCTGAGCGCGCTGGTCGGCCTGTGGGCGCTGCTGGCCAACCGGCCCGGCAACTTCAACATCCACCCCACGCCACGCGCCAACGGCAAACTGGTGGCGCACGGCCCCTACCGCTGGATTCGCCACCCCATGTACACCGCGGTGATGTTGCTTGGCCTGGCCTGCGTCCTGACGCGCACTGATGCGCTGGCCTGGCTGCTCTGGGGTGTCTTGTGCCTGATGCTGCTGGGCAAGGCCGTGCTCGAAGAGCGCTGGATGGCGGCGCTGCATCCGGCCTGCGCGCCGTACCAGGCGCGCAAGCGCTGGTTCATTCCGTATCTGCTGTGACCGGCATCAGACTGGCCAGCACCTTGTCGACCCGCTTGCCGTCCAGGTCCACCACCTCGAACAACCAGCCTTCGCACTCAATTTTCTCGCCGGTCACCGGCATGTGACCGCTCACCGCCATCAGCAGGCCGGCCAGCGTGTTGTAGCGGCCGCGTTCCTCCAGCGGCAGCTCGTCCATGTCAAGCCGGGCCTTGAGCTCGCTGACCGGCATCATGCCGTCAAGCAGCCAGCTGCCATCGTCGCGCTGCACGGCCCAGGCTTCGGTTTTGGCGCTGGGCTGCAGCTCGCCGGTGATGGCTTCCAGCAGGTCATGGGGGGTCAGCAGTCCTTGCACCACACCGTATTCGTCCACCACCAGCACCAGGCGCCCCACCTTGGCCCGAAACTGCTCCAGCAAAGCCATGCCGCTGAGGGTTTCGGGCACAAACACGGCCGGGCTGACATAGTCTTGCAGCGCGCCCGGCGCATCCGCCCCCAATTCGAGCATGTGCGCCACACTGATTTTGCCGACCACGTCGTCCATCGAGCCGCGGCACACCGGGTACCAGGAATGGGCGCGTTGGGCGCCATCGGCCCCCACTTTTTGCAGCGCCTGCACCACGCTGATGCCGGCTTCCAGCCAGTCCACCTCGGCGCGCGGCACCATCAGCGAAGTCAGAGGCCGGTCATCAAGTCCAAACACGTTTTGCACCATCTGGTGCTCATGCTCCTCGATCACGCCAGCGTCGACACCTTCTTCCAGGCTGGCGGCAATTTCTTCTTCGGTCATGGTGCGCGCCGCGTTGGTGTCGATGCGCAGCAGCTTCAGCATGGCGGCCGTGGAGCCCGACAACAGCTTGACAAACGGACCTGCCGCACGGGCCAGCCACAGCATGGGGCGCGCCACCCAGCGCGACACCTGTTCCGGGTGCAACTGGCCAATGCGCTTGGGCACCAGTTCGCCAAAAATGATGGTGGTGTAAGTGATGACGGCGACCACCAGCGCCGTGGCCGCAATGGCCGCGGCCTGGTCGGTCATGCCCCAGGCTTGCAGCCAATGGGCCAGCCCGGCGCTGAAGGCCGCCTCGCCCACGATGCCGTTGAGCACGCCGATCGAGGTGATGCCCACCTGCACGGTCGATAAAAACTGGTTGGGGTTGTCGAGCAGCGTGAGCGCCGCCTGGGCGCCCTTGTCGCCCGCTTCGGTCATGGCATTGAGCCGCGATTTGCGGCTGGCGGCCAGCGCCAGCTCGGACATGGCAAAGACACCATTGAGCAGCGTTAAAAAGACAATCAGCAAAAATTCCATATATCTCATTCCATTTCTAAACCATTGCTGTCCAGGCGTCGAGCCGCAGGCATTGCAAGTGCAAGCCAAGGCGAGACAACAACGACAGGGATGATTCAGAAATGGAATCAAACGACAATAAACACCATGGCACTTTACCTGATTGGCGACGTGCAGGGCTGCGACAGCGCTTTGCAAGGTTTATTGGACAAAATTTCGTTCTCACCCAGCCGTGACACGCTCTATTTATTAGGCGACCTGGTCAACCGTGGCCCGGACTCGGCAGCCGTGCTGCGCCGCCTGATGCGTTATGGCGATGCGGCGCAATGCCTGCTCGGCAACCACGACCTGCATTTGCTGGCAGCCAGTGTGGGCGCGCGCCGGCCCAGTCGCAAGGACACGCTGGACGGCGTCCTGCAAGCCCCCGACCGCGACGCCATGCTGGCCTGGCTGCGCCAGCAGCACATGGCTTTTTTACTGCAACACCAGGCCCGCTCCATCTTGATGGTACACGCCGGCGTGCTGCCGGGCTGGAGCGCCAGCCAGACCCTGGCGCTGGCGGGTGAATTCGAAGCGGTGTTGCGCGGCCCCGACTTGAGCGAATTCCTGCATCAGATGTACGGCAACACACCCAACCGTTGGGACGACCGCCTCTTGGGGCTGGACCGCTTGCGGATGATTGTGAACGCCCTGACGCGGCTGCGGTTCTGCACCCTGGATGGCGTCATGGAGTTTGACACCAGCGACGGCGCCCACGCGGCACCGCCGGGTTACCTGCCCTGGTTTGAGGTGCCCGGACGCAAGACCCGTGATGTCACGGTGGCGTTTGGCCACTGGTCCACGCTGGGCTGGCTGGGCCGCGACGATCTGTACGCGCTGGATTCAGGCTGCGTGTGGGGCGGGCACTTGAGCGCCCTGAAACTGGGCAACGGCCCGGCAGCGCATGAACTGATCCAGGTGCAATGCGAGCAAGCGCAAAAACCGGGCTGATATTTCGTAGGAGGCCCGCCCTCGGGCCGATGGTTTTGGCAGTCAATCGCGGCGGGGGTGCCGCTCCCACAGGGGGCAAAAATCAGGCGGCCTGGAACAGCGCGGGCACCTTGCGTTTGGTTTTGATGTTGCTGGAGATGGTGCGCACACCGGGGCGTGCGGCAGCGGCTTCCCATGGGGGTGTGACATCGGCTGGCAGGGACGGCTCGTAGGGTTTTTCAAAAAACGGGTCTTGCGGCACGGGGCGGCTGCGCCGCGGCTCGGAACGCGCACCACGGGCAAAGTCTTCGGGGCGGCGCTGGTCGCTGCCGTCTTCACGGTAGAGCCGTCGGCCGTCGTTGATGTGACCCTGCTTGCGGATGTTGGGCAGGTTTTCTTCGAACTCGATGCCTTCGAGCTCGATTTTGGTCTTCAGCAGTTTCTCGACGTCGGTCACCAGGCGCAGGTCGCTCTTGGAAACAAACGTGACCGCGAGCCCTTCTGCGCCGGCGCGCCCGGTGCGGCCAATGCGGTGCACGTAGTCTTCGGCGTGGAACGGGATGTCGAAGTTGAACACGGCGGGCACGTCCTTGATGTCGAGTCCGCGCGCGGCCACGTCGGTACAGACCAGCAGGTCGACTTCGCCGCTCTTGAACGATTCGAGCGCTTTCAGACGTTCGTCCTGGCTTTTGTCGCCGTGCAGCGCGGTGGCTTTGAGGCCTTCGTGCTCCAGGGAGCGCGCCAGTCGGGCACAGCCGAGCTTGCTGTTGACAAAGACGAAAGCCTGTTTGATGCCGCGCTGGCGCAGGATCTGGTGCAAGGCGTGGCGTTTGTCGTCGCCCTCGAC
>JALNWC010000110.1 GCA_023231075.1 Rhodoferax sp. | reverse complement strand
GCCGTCCATCAAGTAAACGTACCACGGCATCCCAGGCTTGAAGTTTCCCCCTGCAGGCCAGGATTGACTTCTTGGCACCCCATGCTTGACCTGCTCAAAACCTTCTCCTGGCAAGAGCTCAAACACCACCCCTGGCGCAACGCGGCGGCCGTGGTGGCAGTGATGCTGGGCGTGGCGCTGGCGTTTTCGGTGCATTTGATCAACGCCAGCGCGCTCGATGAGTTCTCGCAGGCGGCACGCTCGGTGGGCGGCCAGCCCGACCTGGAGTTGCGCGGCGTGCAGGGCCGGTTTGACGAGGCGCTGTTTGCCCGCGTGGCGCGATTGCCTGAAGTGGCGCTGGCCTCACCCGTGCTCGAGGTCGGCACCTACGCCCTCACGCCCGAGGGCAAGCGCAGCCTGCAGGTGGTCGGCGTCGATGCGTTGGTGGTGGCCTATGTGGCGCCTGACCTGATGCCGCTGCCCAGCCGCCGCAGCGACCCGGACGCACCCGACCGCTTCGCGCTGTTTGCGCCGGGCCAGGTGTTTTTGAACCCTGCGGCGCAGGCCCTGGCGGGGTCGGATCTGCAACTACAAAGCGGCCTGGAAGCGGTCAGGGTCCATGTAGCGGGCAGCGTTCGGGCCTCGGGCCGGGCGCTGGCGGTGATGGACATTGGTGCGGCGCAGGAGTTGTTTGGCAAGCAGGGGCAACTGAGCCGCATCGACTTGGCGCTGAAAGCAGGGGTCGACCGCGACGACTTTGCCCGCAGCCTGCAAAGCGCCCCCGACTGGCCCGCCGACCTCACACTGACGGTGCCGGGTGATGCGCAGTCGCAAATCAACAAGCTGTCGCGCGCCTACCGCGTCAACCTGACCGTGCTGGCCTTCATTGCCCTGTTTACCGGGGCCTTTCTGGTGTTCTCGGTGTTGTCCCTGAGCGTGGCCAAACGGGCGCAACAATTTGCGCTGCTGGGCGTGCTCGGCCTGTCTGGCCGCAAACGCCTGCGCCTGGTGCTGTGGGAATCGCTTTTCCTGGGCCTGCTGGGCAGCGCCGCCGGCATCGCCCTGGGCACCGCATTGGCGGCACTGGCCCTGACACTGCTGGGCGGCGACCTGGGCGGCGGCTTTTTTACCGGCACCGCGCCCCGGCTGCAGTTCAGTGGCCGGGCCGCGCTGGTCTACGGCGCCATGGGCGTGGCCGCCGCGCTGGCGGGCGGCTGGTGGCCGGCGCGGGCGGCGCAGGCGCTGCCCCCGGCGCAAACGCTCAAGGGGCTGGGCGGCGCCTTGGTCAGCCCGCACAGCCATGGGCTCAGCCTGATTTTGATCCTGCTGGGCGCCGCGCTGACCCGGGCGCCAGCCGTCTGGGGCATTCCGGTGGCGGCGTACCTGTCGGTGGCCCTGCTGCTGGTGGGCGGCATCACCGCCCTGCCCTGGCTGATTGGTCTGCTGCTGGACCGCGTTGCGCCGCTGGTGGCGCGCCAGACCCTGCCGCTGCTGGCCGTGGCACGCGCCCGGCACCAGCGCGAGACGGCGGCGGTGGCGGTCAGCGGCGTGGTGGCGTCTTTGAGCCTGGCGGTGGCGCTCACCGTGATGGTGGCGAGCTTTCGGGAGTCGGTCACGCAGTGGCTGGACCAGGTGCTGCCCGCCGACTTGTATGTGCGCAGCACCCCTAATTTGGGCGCCAGCGACACGGTGTATTTCAGCCCGGAATACGTCCAGGCGGCGGCCGCTTTGAACGGCGTCAGGCAGTTGCAGGCGCAACGCGTGGTGCCGCTGTTGCTCAAACCGAGTCTGCCGCCGGTGGCGCTGATCGCCCGCGAACTGGCGGACCCGGCCAAAAACCTGCCGCTGGTGGGTGCGCCGCTACCGGTGCCTGCCGGACAGATCGGCATTTACGTGAGCGAAGCGGTGGTGGACCTGCACGGCGCCGCGCCGGGCCAGACCTTTGCCGCGCTGGCCAAGGCGTTCAAGCCGCTGGCCCAGGGCGGACAAGTGCCCGACGCGTCTTACTTTGTGGCGGGCGTCTGGCGTGACTACGCCCGCCAAACGGGCGCCATTGCCCTGGACAAGGCCGTGTTCGAGCGCCTCACCGGCGACCGGCGCGCCAACGACCTGGCGCTGTGGCTGACCCAGCCGACCGACGCGCCCCAGGTGCAAGAGGCGCTGCGTGCGCTGGCGGATCGGACCGGCAGCGGCGCAGGTGAACTGATGGAGTTCGGCACGCCGGGGCAGATCCGCGCCACCTCGCTGCGCATTTTTGACCGCAGTTTTGCCGTGACCTACTGGCTGCAGGCGGTGGCGATTGCGATTGGCCTGTTTGGCGTGGCCGCCAGTTTCAGCGCCCAGGTGCTGGCCCGGCGCAAGGAGTTCGGCCTGCTGGCGCACCTGGGGCTCACCAAACGGCAAATCCTGACCGTGGTGGCTTTTGAGGGCGCCGCCTGGACACTGCTGGGCGCGCTGGCGGGGCTGGCGCTGGGCCTGGTGGTCTCGGGCGTGCTGGTGCACGTGGTGAACCCGCAAAGCTTTCACTGGACCATGGACTTGATGCTGCCTTGGCTCAAGCTGCTGGGCCTGTGCCTGGCCGTGGTGGCCGCCGGCACACTGACCGCCTGGCTGGCAGCGCAGGCCGCCGCCGGACAAGACGCGGTGCTGGCGGTCAAGGAAGATTGGTAGCCACCGATTCCCCAAGGGCAGGTATTCGTGGGAGCGGCGCCTTCGCCGCGAATGAATTCAAACAGCCATCGCGGCGAAGGCGCCGCTCCTACAAGCACCGGTCCGCGAGGTTTGTTATTCGTAGCCCGGATGAAGCGAAGCGCAATCCGGCGAAGCGCAGATCAAACCCATTTCATCCGGCGCCAAAGGCTCGATGGTTTGCAGTTGCTGCGCCAGCACGGCCAGCGTGGCCTCGGAGGCATCATGCCCGGCGGCGCTGCGCGCCACAATACGCTGGCGCAATTGCTCGGGGCTGGCTTGCGGCGCCAGGATGCTGAAACCGGCGCCCATTTGCTGCGCCAGCCCGTGAAAAGCATCGCGGTCGGCGCGCCTCAAGAAGGCCGCGTCCACCACCACCGACCAACCGGCCCGCAGCAACATTGCGGCCTGCTCAAGCAGGTGCGCGTAGGTGCGCTGGTGCGCATCGGCGGCATAAATGCCCCCACCCACCCCGGAGCCACTGGCCGCGCCGGGGGCCAGCCCGAACAGGCGTTTGCGCTGCACGTCCGAGCGCAGGCGCAGGGTTGACGCCTGCGGGTCGGCCTGCAACAGGGCCTCAGAGGCCACGGTCTTGCCACAACCCGACAAGCCATGGGTGATCACCAGGCGCGGTGGCGGGGGTGCCAACAGCTTCTCCGCCAAGGCCACATAGGCCTCGATCTCGCCGGTATCGCCCTGGGTTTGCGCCCAGCGCAGCGCCGCCACCTTGGCCCGCACCATGGCGCGATACACCGCGTAAAAGCGCAACACGCGCGCCGCTTCGTAATCACCACTGCGGCTCAACACCTCGTCGAGCAAGCAGTCGGCCAGGCCCGGTTTGCGGTGCGCCAGCAGGTCGATGTAAACAAAAGCGATTTCGCTGGCCACGTCCATCCAGCGCAGGTCTTCGTTGAACTCGATGCAGTCAAACAATTGCACCCGCCCGTTGATGAGCACCATGTTGGCCAGGTGCAGGTCGCCATGGCATTCCCGCACCCAACCGGCCTGCTGGCGTGCCTGCATCAACGGCGCAAGTTGCTCGAATTGGGTTTGGGTCCAGTCGCCCAAAGCCGTCAGCCGGGCCCGCCATGCCGGGTCAGGCAGCAGGCGCAGCAGGTCGGTAAAGTTGTCCAAGGCGGGTTGCAGGATGTGTTTGCCCGAACCAAAGTACGAACCCTTTGGCGCCACCGCCGCCGTCTGGTGAAACGCCACCACGGCATCGGCCAGGGCAGACAGGTGTCGAGCCTGCAAGTCGCCGCGCGCGCAGACATGGTCGAGCCGGGCCGATTCATCAAAACGGTGCATCTTGACGGCGTATTCGATCGGCGCACCCGAGCCCCGCCACTGCGGGTCTTGCGGGGTGTTGAAAATGCCGACCACGTCCAGATACAAATCAGGCGCAAAACGGCGGTTCAGTCGCAGCTCTTCCTGGCAATATGTTTCCCGCAGCGCCAGCGTGCTGAAGTCCAGAAACGACAGCTTGACCGGCTTCTTGATCTTGTAGGCAAAGTCGCCGGCCAGCAGCACCCAGGAGATATGGGTTTGCACCAATTCAACCCGCTCGACCGCATGCGGGTAACGTGCAGCATCGAGCAAGGCTTGAATCAACGGTGGCAATTCGGCAAGCATGCCGGTCATCATGCCAGATTTGACGTCGGGTTGGCGAATTTTGGGCACGATGTTTGCGTCACTTATGGAAACCACCCCCCTGTCGGGGTTGGCCAGACCGTAGAATCCTTTTTAATTTTTTGTTAACCTGCCGGGCTACCTCCTGGTATTTTTGAGAAAGCCGCCAATGAAAAAACTTCTGCTCGCTGCTGCCATCAGCACCCTGTGCGCTTCTGTCTTTGCCCAGGGCAAAGACCTCAAGGTGGCCATTGACGCCACGTACGAACCCTTCACCTTCAAGACCGCCGACGGCAAGCCCACCGGTTTTGACGTGGACATTGCCAGCGCCCTGTGCGAGCAAATCAAACGCAAATGCGTGTTTGTCGAACAGGCCTGGGACGGCATGATCCCCGGTCTGCAAGCCAAAAAATACGACGTCGTCATCAGCTCCATGTCGATCACCGAAGATCGCCTGAAAGTGGTCGACTTCACCGACAAGTACTACAACACCCCCAGCAAGATCGTCCTGAAAAAAGGCATCCAATTTGACGGCCCGGCGTCCATCAAAGGCAAAAAATTGGGCGTCCTGAAGGCCAGCACGCAAGAAAAATACGCGTTGGGCGAGTTGAAGAAAGCCGGCGTTGAAGTGGTGTCTTACGACGCCCAGGACCAGGTTTATCTGGACATCAAGGCCGGCCGCCTCGACGGCACCGTGGCCGACATTCTTGAGGTTGAGGGGGGCTTCCTGAAGAAGCCAGGTGGCGAAAACTACCAGTTCGTGGGGCCTGACCTGGGCAGCTTTACCAAGTACTTTGGCACCGGTGCCGGTGTCGCGCTGCGCAAGGGCCAGGCCGGGCTCAAGGCGGAGCTCAACGCCGCCATCAAGGCCATTCGCGCCACCGGCAAATACAAAGCCATCAACGACAAGTACTTCACCTTTGACGTCTACGGCAAGTAACCAGTCCATCCGGCGCTCAGCTTTTGCCCACACGCAAGGGCTGGCCCCGCTGACGCGTGACTGAGCCCACCATGCAGTCTTACTTCCTGGTCATTTTGCAAGGCGCCCTGCTCACGGTCGGGGTGTCCCTGGGCGCGCTGGTGGTGGCCGTGATCCTGGGGCTGGCGGGCGCTGCGGCCAAGCTCTCGGGGCGCCCGCTGCTGGTGGCCCTGGGCTCGGTTTACACCACCATCATCCGTGGCATCCCGGACCTGGTGCTGATGCTGCTGGTGTTTTATGGCGGCACGATCGGCCTCAACACCCTGCTGGAAAAAATGGGCAGCGAGGCCACCATCGACATCGAACCCTTCGCTGCCGGGGTCATCACCATCGGCTTCATTTACGGCGCCTACATGACCGAGACTTTTCGCGGCGCCATTTTGAGCATTCCCAAAGGCCAGATGGAAGCCGCCTGGGCTTTTGGCATGGGCCGCCCGCAAACTTTCCTGCGCATCACGCTGCCGCAAATGGTGCGTTATGCCCTGCCCGGCTTCATCAACAACTGGCTGGTGCTGATCAAGTCCACCGCGCTGGTCAGCCTGATCGGCTTGCAGGAAATGACCTACCTCGCCAAGCAGGCCAGCGCCGCCACGCGCTCGCCCTTTATCTTCTTTTTGTTCACCGGCGCGCTGTTTCTGATCTACACCTGGATCAGCCTGGTGGCCCTGAAAAAGCTCAATGCCCGCTACAGCCTGGGCACCAAACGGGTGCAGCTGTAATGGAATGGGCCGTCATTTTTGAGCCGGACAACCTGGCGCTGTTTGGCAACGGCATCGTCATCACGCTGTGGTTGCTGTTTTCGTCGCTGGCCGTGGGGGCCGTGCTGGCGCTCATTTTTGCGCTCATCCTGACCGGCCCGTGGGCGCCGCTGCGCTGGCTGGTCGGGGCCTACACCTTCGTCGTTCGCGGCACGCCGCTGTTGATTCAGGTCTATCTGATTTACTACGGCCTGGGCCAGTTGGAGTGGATTCAGTCGCGCTGGGACTCGGTCTGGCCCTGGACCCATTTCAAGGAGCCCTTCTTTTGCGCCCTGCTGGCCTTCAGCCTGAACACCGCCGGCTACACCGCCGAAATGCTGGCGGGTGCCATCCGCGAAACCAGCGCCGGCGAGGTCGAGGCCGCGCACGCTTTCGGCATGAACCGCTTCCAGACCCTGCTGCAGGTGGTACTGCCCAGCGCCATGCGCCGCACCCTGCCCGCCTACAGCAACGAGGTGGTGATGATGCTGCACGCCACCAGCCTGGCCAGCGTGGTGCCCAACATGCTCGACGTCACCTCGGCGGCCAGCCGCATTTATGCCACCTACTACCTGCCGTTTGAGGCTTATCTGGCGGCCGCTGCCATCTACCTGGTGGCCTCGTTTTGTCTGATTGGCTTCTTCCGCTTCTCTGAAGGGCGCCTGCTGGCTTATCTGTCGCCGCGCAGAAACTAATCCAGGAACTGTTGACCCATGCAACGCATTGACCACCCGCTGCTCTCGCCCAGCCTGGGCAGCCACAAAACCCTGACCAGTTTTCACTTTGGCCAGCCCGGCCGTGGCCGCAAGATTGTTATCCAGGCCAGCCTGCACGCCGAGGAACTGCCCGGCATGCTGGTGGCACACCACCTGCGCCCGCTGTTGGAAGCGTTCGACGCGGCCGGGCAAATTCACGGTGAAGTGGTGCTGGTGCCGGTGGCCAACCCGATTGGCCTGGCACAACGGCTGGACCACAAGCCCATGGGCCGCTTCGAGCTGGACAGCTCGGAAAACTTCAACCGGCATTACCCCGACCTGGCCGCTGCGGTGGCGCCTGTGGTGATCGGGCAACTGGGTGCCGATGCGCAAGCCAATGTGGGCCTGGTGCGCCGTGCCATGCGGGACGACCTGCAGCAATGGACGCCCGCAACCGAGCTGCAAAGCCTGCGCCGCACCCTGCTGCTGCTGGCGTTTGATGCCGACTTCATGCTCGACCTGCATTGCGACTGCGAAGGCGTGCTGCACTTCTACACCGAAGAAGCCTGCTGGCCCCACCTCCGGGAACTCGCGCATTTCCTGGGTGCCGAGGCGATTTTGCTGGCCAAGAGCTCGGGTAATCGCCCCATCGACGAGTGCCTGTCGGGCGCCTGGTGGCAACTGGCTGACCGGCTCAAGGCCAGCGGGCGGGATGTGCCGCTGCCGCAAGCCTGCTGCAGCACCACGATCGAGCTGCGGGGTGAGCGCGATGTCAGCCATGCCCGGGCGGCCACCGATGCGCAAGCCATCGTGCGCTGGCTACAGTTTGTCGGCGTGTTGGCTTGCCAGCAGCCACCCGAAGTGCCCGCGCCCCGCTGCCCAGCCACCCCGTTGGCAGGCTCGGAAACCCTGAAAGCCCCAGGCCCCGGCATCGTGGTGTTTGCCGCCGAAGTTGGCCAGATGCTGCAAGCCGGTGATCTGGTGGCCGAAATCATCGACCCCCTTGCCAACACCACGCAGCGCGTCACCGCGGGCGT
>JALNWC010000109.1 GCA_023231075.1 Rhodoferax sp. | reverse complement strand
ACCCGGGTGGTGATGGCCCAGATCACGTCTTTCCAGTCGCGCGGGTTGACGTCGTCGTCGACCACCACGATGAACTTGGTGTACATGAACTGGCGCAAAAAGCTCCAGATGCCAAACATCACGCGCCGGGCGTGGCCGGGGTAGGCCTTTTTGATGCTGACCACCGCCATGCGGTAACTGCAGCCCTCGGGCGGCAAATAAAAGTCGGTGATCTCGGGGTACTGGCGCTGCAGCAGCGGCACAAACAGCTCGTTGAGCGCCAGCGCCAGCATGGCGGGCTCGTCGGGCGGCTTGCCGGTGTAGGTCGAGTGGTAGATCGGGTCAATGCGCTGCGTGATGCGGTCGATGGTGAAGACCGGAAACTCGGCCTGCTCGTTGTAGTAACCGGTGTGGTCGCCAAACGGGCCCTCCAGCGCATGCTCGAAGCCGCTTTTGTGGGTCGCATCAGGGTCGATGTGGCCTTCCAGCACGATCTCGGCAAAGGCCGGCACGCGCAGCTCGCTGCCCAGCGCCTTGACCAGTTCGGTGCGGCTGCCGCGCAACAGCCCGGCAAACTGGTATTCACTCAAACTGTCGGGCACCGGCGTCACCGCGCCCAGAAGGGTGGCCGGGTCGGCGCCCAGCGCGACGCACACCGGGTAGGGCTGGCCGGGGTTCTGTTGGGTGTGGTCGCGAAAGTCGAGCGCGCCGCCGCGGTGCGGCAGCCAGCGCATGATGAGCTTGTTGCGGGCCAGCACCTGCTGGCGGTAAATGCCCAGGTTTTGCCGCGCCTTGTGTGGCCCTTTGGTAATCACCAGACCCCAGGTGATGAGCGGCGCCACGTCGCCGGGCCAGCAGTGCTGGACGGGCAGCCGGGCCAGGTCGACGTCCGCGCCTTCCCACACGATCTCCTGGCAGGGCGCGCTGCGCAGTTCCTTGGGCGCCATGCGCCACAGCGTCTTGACCAGGCTGCCCATGCCCATGAGTTCCTTGAAGCCCTTGGGCGCTTCGGGCTCCTTGAGCGTGGCCAGCACGTGGCCGAACTGGCGCAGTTCCGACACCTCGTTGACGCCCATGCCCAAAGCGACGCGGCGCGTGCTGCCAAACAGGTTGCCCAGCACCGGGATGTGGTGCCCGGTGGGCTGCTCGAACAGCAGCGCCGGGCCGCCGACGCGCAGCGTGCGGTCGCACAGGGCGGTCATCTCCAGGTGCGGCGAGACCTCGGCTTGGATGCGTTTGAGCTCGCCCAGTCGTTCGAGTTGGCTGATGAAGTCTCGGAGGTCGCGGTAGGCCATGGTGATTGAGCTTTTCTATTGGTTCGTCATTGGAAATTAATTGGGGTCAGATTCCAATTAATTTGGACGTGACGCTGCGGGCGGGTGCTGCGCGGTAGCCGGATGGGGCGGCCCCCTCATACTGGGGTACCAGAAATCGGGGGCCACCCCATCCGGCTACCGCGCCGACAGGTGTGTTTGATTTTGCATTCTTGAATACCAAGAAATAAAAAATAGCGTGATCTCGCACGGCGTCCAGCAAGGTGGGCAGTCGGGGCGGCTGATGATTTCTGGTACCCCAGTATGAAGAAGCCGCCCCGACTGCCTGCCTTGCGGGTTTCATAACGGTATTCCGGTTAATCGGCGTGAGGAAAGACCGGCAGCCCGTTCCAGCGAACGACATCGGCCTGCGGCAGGCCCAGCAAATCGAGCACCCGGTTCACCGTGTGTCCCACCATCTCGTCAATTGTTTGCGGCCGCTGGTAAAAACCCGGCACCGGCGGAAAAATGATGCCGCCCATCTCGGTCACGCGCGTCATGTTGCGCAGGTGGGCCAGATTCAAAGGCGTTTCGCGCACCATCAAAATCAGCCTGCGCCGTTCCTTGAGCATGACATCGGCGGCGCGTGTGATCAGGTTGTCGGACAGGCCCAGCGCCACGGCCGCCAGCGTGCGCATGGAACAGGGCGCGATGACCATGCCGTCGCAGGGAAAGGAGCCGCTGGCAATCGTGCTGCCGATGTCGCGCACCGGGTAGACCACATCGGCCAGCGCTTCGACCTCGGCACGCGGCAGGTCCAGCTCCTGCTGCACATTGAGCCAGCCCGCCTCAGACACCACCAGATGGGTTTGCACCTCGGCTTGGCCGCGCAAGCGCTGCAGCAGGCGCACGCCATAGACCGCCCCGCTGGCGCCCGAGATGGCGACGGTGATGCGTTTGGGCGGCGCGGCGGGTGTGACCATGGTGCGCTAGCGCGGCTTCAGCTTGGAGAACAGCGACTTGAAGTGCGCGCGGGCCTGCGCCAGCACATGCTGCGGCCTGAAGGTTTCGAGGTTCATGACCGGCAGCTCGATGGCGTCGATGGTGTTTTTCACCAGCAGGCCGAGTTCGGTGTCGCCCTCCATGGCCAGGCGGCGGTTGAAAAACAGCGTGTCGGGGTCCTCCTGGCGGCGTGCCAGCTTGACAAAATCGTGCGCGCTGGCGCTGATGGTGAGATCGGCCGCACCGGCGTTCCGGCAGGCGACAAAGCGGCTGCCGCGCCACGCAAAATCAAAGGCCCACTGCGCGTCAAGCACGCACAGGCGCAGCTTCTTGCCAGCCAGCATGTCGGTCACGTCGGCGTTGAGCTGTTTGGCCAGCGCCAGGTTCAGGGCCGTGACAAACAACATCGACCCCGGCAAACCGGGCAGGCGCCCCAGCACTTGCCCGACGGGTTTCGGGATCAGCCATGTTTTTTCGCTCATTCAAGACTCCTTAGGCCGGCACGGCCATGGCTTGGGGGCTGACCTGCTCCAGTCCGGGTTTGCCGTACCAGTAACCGTTGCAGGGTTTTTCGGGCATCAGGCCCAGCAGTTCGGCATTGGCCGTGGCCGCATCGGCACGCCCCTGGACCACGTTTTGAAACAGGTCGACGATGCGCAGCGTGTGTTGCGACTGCGGGCTGATGCGCACCACGTCCACGCCCATGGCGCGCAGGGCGGGCAACTCGGCCAGCAGATTGTGCACGCGGGCCGATTGGGTCTGGATGCCGTTGAGCACCAGGAATTCCTCGCTCTCGCGGGTGCGCATCAGCAGGCCGTCCGGGTGCTCGATGCACTTGAACTGGCAGTCGTCCTTGGCCAGATTGCAGTGCCGCGCGGTGAAGCAGCGCGCCGAAAACGCCAGCGGCATGCGGCCATAGGCAAAGACTTCGGTTTGCAAACCCGGCGGGCTGCCGGCCAGCAGCAAGGCCAGGTCGTCGCGGCCCATTTCCAGCGGCATGACCCAGCGGTGCAGGCCCAAAGCCGCCATCCACTGCAGCGTCGGCAGGTTGTAAATGTTCAGATGCGGCCCGGCGACGAAAGGCACTTTGCCCTCCAGGCAGTGCACGGCGCCCATGTCGTTGGCTTCGACCATGAATTGGCCATTGGCGCAGATCTTGTGCAGCACCGTGACATCGGCGCCCGACTCGATCAGCACCTGGGTTGACAGCAGCACCTCCTTGCCGGCCTCGCGCAGCAGCGCTGCCATGTCGAGCCAGTCAGCCAGCCGCACCTCGTGGCGGCGCGAACAGACGGCTTCGCCCAGATAAACAATGTCGACCGGCGACTGCGCCACGGCTTCATAAAAAGCCAGCACCTCGTCGCGCGGCCAGTAATACTGAATGGGTCCTAGAGCTAACTTCATATATAAATTTCAACTTTTAAAGGACGTGCGCAAAGCCGTCCCAGCCAGGCGCGCTGCCGCAGGCCGTACATTCAGTATGCCAAGAAGGCATCGCAACAACGCTGGGGCGGCTTTGCGTGCGTCCTTCATTTCCACGGCCGGTGGTAAGCGCCCAGCGTGTGCTGCTGGCCTTCGGCGACCTTGTCGAGCTCGCTGAACCAGGCGCTTTTGGCCTTGTAATGGAGCGGATTGGCGCGGCAGCTGTCGATGGCCGCACGCAACACTTTGGTCACTTGCGCCACGTAGGCCGGGCTGCGCTGGCGGCCTTCGACCTTGATGGCGTGCACGCCGATCTTCATCAGGTCGGGCAGCAGCGAGAGCGTGTTCAGGCTGGTGGGTTCTTCGATGGCGTAATAGTTTTTTTCGTCGCCGACGTCAAAGCGGCCCTTGCACAGCGTCGGGTAGCCGGCGTTTTCTCCGGGCGCGTAGCGGTCGATCAGCACGCCATTCAGGCGCGACTCGCGGCCTTGCGGCGTCTCGACCCAGCGCACCGCTTTGGGCGGCGAGCAGACGCCGTTGGTGTTGGGCGCCTCGCCGGTGACGTAGCTCGACAGGGCGCAGCGGCCTTCGACCATCACGCACAGGCTGCCAAAGCCGAACACCTCGATTTCAACCGGGGTTTTGTCGATCACCTGGGCGACCTGGGTCAGCGACAGCACGCGTGGCAGCACGGCGCGCGCAATGCCAAAGTGCTGGTAATAGAAGTCCAGCGCCTCGTAGTTGGTGGCCGAGCCCTGCACCGACAAATGCAGGCGCAGTTGCGGTTGGTGGCGGGCGGCATAGGCCATCATGCCGGGGTCGGCCAGGATGACGGCGTCGACGCCGCTGTGGGCGGCGCGGTCCACGGCGCGCTGCCAGAGTTCGGCCTTGGCCGCCTGCGGGTAGGTGTTGAGCGCCACAAACACCTTGCGGCCCCGGTCATGGGCGTAGCGAATGCCGGCTTCGATGGCGGCTTCGTCAAAGTTCAGGCCGGCAAAATTGCGCGCGTTGGTGGCATCGCGAAAACCCAGGTAGACGCAATCGGCGCCGTTGTCCACCGCGGCCTTGAGCGCGGGCAGGCTGCCGGCGGGGCAGACCAGTTCCATCGACCCGGCCGCACTTGCAAGCGATGGATTATTGGGAGTAGGGGCAGCCATGGAGTTCATTGAGCCTAAAAAAGCGCCTTCCCGGCGCAAACAAAATCAAGCTCGTCAGGCTAACAAAAGTAGCCCCGTGAGTAAATGACGTACATCAAACAACTCGCAGAACGCCAGAAAAGCTGCCGTGACCAGGCGCAGTTCACATCACACGTCGGCGCAGCAGGGCACTCGCTCGCTCCACCAGGATCACCAGGGCAAAGATGGCCAGGATGATGGTGGCGGCCTCGTCGTAATTGAACAGGTCCATGGCCACCTTGAGTTCGATACCAATGCCACCGGCCCCCACCAGGCCCAGCACAACCGAAGAGCGTGTCGCCTTTTCAAGACTGAACAAGGATGTGTTGATGAACGACGGCAAGGCAGCGGGAATCACCGCGCACACGACCAGCGAGAGCTTGTCCGCGCCGATGGCGCTGAGGGCTTCCTGCGGGCCCCGGTCAACCTCTTCCATCGCCTCAGCAAAAAAACGCCCGCAAAAACCGATTTTGTCCACGATGATCGCCAGTGTTCCCGCGAAAGGACCCAGCCCAACCGACACGATGAACAGCAGCGCCCAGAGCAGGTCTGGCACCGTACGGGCAAATGCAATCAGATTGCGCGCCAAGTGGTAGAGCACAGGGTGCGGCGTCAGATGGCGGGTTGCCAGCACGGCAATGGGCACACTGACCAGCACGCCCACGACAGTGCCCACAAACGCCATTTGAAAGGTCTCCAGCAGGGCCTTGCCGACCGCACCAAGGCGTGCCGTCGACGGTGGCAGCATCTCCCCGATCAGGCGCCCCATTTGGGGAAAGCCCTGAATGAAGTCACGCACCGAGACACCCGTGCGCTGCACCGACCACATGAAGAACAAGAGAATGCCAAGCGTCATGGCAAAACCGCCAAGGCTTGGCCGCTCGAAACGCGAGGGCAGGGCGGGCGCGGCCCGTGTCACGCCGTGATCAGTCATACAGCGCCCTCAAGGTGGCCACACTCAATTCGGCAGACGGCGCGTCCAGGGCGACCACGCCGTTGCGCAAGGCAATGACCCGGTCGGCATAGTTGATGGCGTGCGACAGGTCGTGTGACGTGAACAGCATGGTGAGCCCCTCCTTGCGAACCAGGTTGGCAAACAGGCTCATCACCTCTTCCCCCGAACTCGGATCGAGGCTGGCCACAGGTTCGTCGGCCACCATCATGCGCGGGCCTTGCATGAGGGCACGCGCAATGGCGACACGCTGCGACTGCCCTCCTGACAATTTGTCCACCCGCCTTGCTGCAAGGTGCGCCAGACCGACACGCGCCAGACAGCGCATGGCTTCTTCGCGCAATGCGCCAGAGGCAAGCCCCTGGAGCCAGGATCGCGCAAACGGGCTGCGCGCGATGGCACCATGCAACACGTTCGATACCGCCGACAGACGCGGCACCAGGTTGTGCTTTTGAAACACAAAACCAACCCTGGACCGCATGTGACGCAATGCCCCGGGTTTCAGGTCCGCCAAGTCGTGTCCCAGCAGATGCACCTGGCCTTGATCGGGCTGAATCAGGTGCATGCAACACCGCAACAAGGTGGACTTGCCGGCACCGTTGGCGCCAATCAAGGCCACCGATTGGCCGCTGGGAATGGCGAATTCAATGCCGGACAGCACCGGCGCGCCACCCTCATAAGCCTTGCACAGCCCCCGCACCACCAGGTCGTCGGCCCGCACGGCATGGGCCTCCGCAAGTGCAGTCATGGACTCAGTTACCGACAAAACTGGCAAACTGGGGTTGTCCGATGGTGGCGTACATCTTGCGGACGTAGTTGTAATCCTTGTCGCTGATGTTGGGGATAAAACGCATGCCCTGGAACTTCTGGTTTTCGTCGGGGCCCATCAGCATGGCGGCAATCAGTGCGTCCGAGTTGTCGCTGAACACCTTCTTCATCCTGGCCACGGTGTCGTCGGAAATGTGCGGCCCTGCGAGCAACACGTCGTTGGGCAGGTCACGTCCCCTCGCAATGACCTTGAAGCTCAGGTCCGGAAACTTCTTTGACAGCCCGGCCAGGTCGGTCCGGTTGATGCCCACAGCCGCCACATCGCCCCGCTTCATGGCTTCGACCGCCACATTGCGGTTGATGTGCAGGATCTGCAGGTCCGTCTGCGTATTCAGGCCCAGGTCTGCCAGCACCTGGATCGGGGACAAATGCCGTGATGTCGACCCGACATCGCCCAGTGCAACTTTCTTTCCTTTCAGGTCTTCCACGCTGTCAATGCCCGAGCCCACCAGGGTCACCACCGAACCGTAATATTCCGGACGGCTGAAACCCACCACCAGCTTGGCATTGGTCCGCTTTTTGAACACCACATATTCGGCCGGCCCGGTCAACACCAAATCGACTTTTTTCGCATTGAGCGCTTCAACCGCCGCCGTGCGGTTGGGTACCGGGAACAACTCGACCTTGACCCCCGCCTTTTCGGAAAGCACTTTCTGGAACGGGGCGTACTCGCGCTGAAGATTCTCAAGGCCGACGATGTCGGTAACGGCCAGGCGCAGCGATTGTTCCTGCGCATGGGCGACCGTGGACATCAGACCGCCGCAGGCAAGGACGACAGACAAGGCGACTAAACGACGAATAGGGTTCATGCTGGTTTGCTCCGGAAGGGGTTGATAGACCTTCAGTTTCAAAACTCAACATGTCAGGTCAATGACATATTCACGCTTATCACACGGGTCATCCGGCCTGCCGACGCTGCGTGACAAGCCGTGTCTGATGCAGCCTTGTTTCACCAATTTGTCATGTTGGATTTTTAGGATGGTTTTTTCAACCTTGATTGCGCGATTGCGTGAAATTTTTTTATGTCTGCAAGTCATCGGTATGCGTTGGCGGGGGGTCACACCCTGGTGTCCCACGGTCTTGAAACGGAAGCGGTGCTGCTGATAGAGGACGGCCTGATCACGTCTGTGGGCAGCGAAACCGGTCATGCACGGGTTGTGGATGCACGCGGCTT
>JALNWC010000108.1 GCA_023231075.1 Rhodoferax sp. | reverse complement strand
GGTTTTGCCAATACTACTCTGAGTCCCGTTACTGTCAGTGGCATGCCTGAGCCCTTGTTTCTTTAGGAACGCCTTGCCCGCTTGCGGGGTTGGGACACTGACAATGCCAAGCCCCCTGAATTTCTTCTTCCACATCCAAGTTCAGCCCACTCTCGTCAGCAGGGGACGGGTTGGGGTGGATGCCGATTTCCGGGCCGTTGAGGCCGTTTCAGCGCAAGCGCATCTCCGCCGCCCGCGCATGCGCCTGCAGGCCTTCGCCATGCGCCAGGGTGGAGGCAATCCGGCCCAGGGTCTGGGCACCGGCTTCGCTGACTTCGATCAGGCTGCTGCGCTTTTGAAAGTCATAAACCCCCAGCGGCGATGAGAAACGCGCGGTGCCGCTGGTGGGCAACACGTGGTTGGGGCCGGCGCAGTAGTCGCCCAGCGACTCGCTGGTGTAGGCGCCCAGAAAAATGGCGCCGGCGTGTTTGAGCAGCGGCTCCCAGCGGTGCGGGTCACGACTGGACACCTCCAGGTGCTCCGGCGCAATCCGGTTGCTGATGGCGCAGGCTTCTTCCATGCTGCGGGTCAAAATCAAAGCGCCGCGGTCGGTGAGCGACCTGGCGATGATCTCGCGCCTTGGCATCTCGGGCAGCAGCCTATTGATGCTGGCCTGCACCTGGTCGATGTAGTCTTTATGGGGGCACAGCAGGATGCTTTGCGCCAGTTCGTCGTGCTCGGCCTGGCTGAACAAATCCATGGCCACCCAGTCGGGCGGCGTGCTACCGTCGGCCAGCACCAGAATCTCACTGGGGCCGGCGATCATGTCGATGCCCACCGTGCCAAACACCCGGCGCTTGGCAGCAGCCACGTAGGCATTGCCGGGGCCGGTGATTTTGTCCACCTTGGGGATCGTTGCCGTGCCGTAGGCCAGCGCGGCCACCGCCTGGGCGCCGCCCACGGTGAAGGCGCGGGTGACACCCGCCACGTAGGCGGCGGCCAGCACCAGCCTGTTTTTCTCGCCACGCGAGGCGGATGCCGAGTTTTTGTGAAACGAGGCGGATGCCGAGTTTTTGTCACGCGCCGGCGTGGGCACCACCATGATGATCTCGGCCACCCCCGCCACATGCGCCGGAATGGCGTTCATCAGCACGCTGCTCGGGTAAGCGGCCTTGCCGCCGGGCACGTAAATGCCGACCCGGTCCAGCGGCGTGACTTTTTGGCCCAGCAGGGTGCCGTCTGCTTCGCGGTAGCTCCAGCTCTCGCCGCTGGCTTTGCGCTGCGCTTCGTGGTAACTGCGTACCCGCGCTGCCGCGGCTTGCAGGGCGTCACGCTGAACCACCGGCAAGGCATCGAAGGCGAGCTTGAGCTCGGCCTGGGTCAGCTCCAGCTCGGCCATCGCTGTGGCTTGCAGGCCATCAAAACGCGCGGTGTAGTCGAGCACCGCGGCATCGCCACGCTGCTGCACGTCCGCCAGAATATCGGCCACGCGCTGCTCGATGTCGGCATCGGTTTCCGCCGACCAATGCAGACGCGCCTTGAATTCAGCCTCAAAAGTGGGGCTGGCGGTTGAAAGACGGGCGGGCTTGGCGAGGGGTGACATGGCGTTCATTCCGGATTTATTTGCCGATGGCCGAGGCAAAGGCGTCGATGATCTTGCGAATAGGGGCCTGCTTGAGCTTGAGCGCGGCCTGGTTCACCACCAGGCGCGAGCTGATGTCCATGATGTGCTCGACCTCGACCAGATGGTTGGCCTTGAGGGTATTGCCGGTGGAGACCAGGTCAACGATGGCATCGGCCATGCCCACCAGCGGGGCCAGTTCCATGCTGCCGTAGAGCTTGATCAGGTCCACGTGCACGCCCTTGGCGGCAAAGAAGTCGCGTGAAATCGCCACGTATTTGGTGGCCACGGTCAGGCGCGAGCCTTTTTTGACGGCGCTCGGGTAATCAAAATCCGAGCGCACCGCCACGCTGATGCGGCACCTGGCGATTTGCAGGTCGAGCGGCTGGTACAAGCCCTCGCTGCCGTGTTCCAGCAGCGTGTCCCGTCCGGTGATGCCGAGGTCGGCACCGCCATACTGCACATAGGTGGGCACATCGGTGGCGCGCACCACCAGCACGCGCACGTCGGGCTGGTTGGTGGTCAGAATGAGCTTGCGTGATTTCTCCGGGTCTTCCAGCACCTCGATGCCGGCGGCCTTGAGCAAGGGCAGGGTTTCTTCAAAAATGCGTCCTTTGGACAGGGCCAGGGTGATCATGATTTGACTCTTTCAATGTCGGCCCCCAAGCCGCGCAGCTTGGCCTCCATCTGGTCGTAGCCGCGGTCGAGGTGGTAGATGCGGTCCACCAGCGTTTCGCCTTCCGCCACCAGGCCGGCAATCACCAGGCTGGCGGAGGCACGCAGGTCGGTCGCCATCACGGTGGCGCCGGACAAGGCGCGCACGCCTTCGACCATGGCCACCTTGCCGTCGATCTGGATGTTGGCGCCCAGACGCACCAGCTCGTTGACGTGCATGAAGCGGTTTTCAAAAATGGTTTCGGTTACTTTGGCCGTGCCTTGCGCCACGGTGTTGAGCGCCATGAACTGGGCCTGCATGTCGGTCGGAAAACCGGGGTATTCGGTGGTGCGGAAATTCTGCGCCTTAAGCTGACGGGCGCCAGCCGACTGCACCCGGATGCCGTCGGGCAGTTTGCTGATCGTGACACCCGCGTCACGCAGCTTTTCGACCACCGCTTCAAGGTGCTCGATGCGGCCGTGCTGCACCACCACGTCACCGCCGACAGCGGCTACGGCGCACAGGAAGGTGCCGGCTTCGATGCGGTCGGCGACCACCTGATGGGTGCAGCCGTGCAAGGCCGCAACCCCCTGGATGACGATGCGGCTGGTGCCATGGCCTTTTATGCGGGCGCCCATCTGGATCAGCATCTCGGCCAGATCGGGTATTTCGGGCTCCTGCGCGGCGTTTTCCAGAATGGTCTCGCCTTCGGCCAGCACGGCAGCCATCATGAAATTCTCGGTGCCGGTGACGGTGACCATGTCGGTCGCAATGCGTGCGCCTTTGAGGCGCGTGCGCCCTGCCGACAGTTTGGCGACCATGTAACCGTGTTCGATGACAATGTCGGCGCCCATGGCGGTCAGACCCTTGATATGCTGGTCGACCGGGCGCGAGCCGATGGCACAGCCTCCCGGCAGCGACACGCGGGCGTGACCAAAGCGCGCCAGCAGCGGCCCCAGCACCAGCACCGAGGCGCGCATGGTCTTGACCAGCTCGTAAGGGGCCTCGGGTTGGATGGACCCGGCGGCAGAGAAGCTCATGCCACCGCGCTCACCGTGGGTCTGGGTCTGCACCCCCATGTGGCCGAGCAGCTTGCGCATGGTCGCCACGTCCTGCAGGCGCGGCACGTTCACCAGGTTGACCGGCTCAGAGGTCAACAGGGTGGCGCACAGCTCGGGCAGCGCGGCGTTTTTCGCGCCCGAAATGGTGACCGTGCCGTTGAGCGTGCGGCCACCGCGAATGCGTAATTTATCCATGGCTCAGACCGCTTGGGCTGCCCATTCGGAAGGGGTGAAGGCTTTGATCGACAGGGCGTGAACTTCGTCGGTTTTCATCTTGTCGCCCAGACAGGCGTAAACCCGCTGATGCCGGGCAATGGCGCGTTTGCCGTCAAACTCGGGCGAGACCACGACCGCGTACCAGTGACGGCCATCGCCCTCGAGCGTGAGGTGGTCGCAGGCCAGGTTAGCGGCAATGAGTTGTTTGATTTGATCAGCCGTCATCTGTTTACTTTCTTGAATTTGTCGTCATCAGGAACGAATTTTGTAACCCATGCGCAGCAGCAGCAGCGCCCACAGGCCCACGCCTGCCGTCGCCGCAGCCACGATACCCAGGCTGAGCCAGGGCGAGACATCGCTGACGCCAAAAAAGCCATAACGGAAACCGTCGATCATGTAAAAGAACGGGTTGAAATGGCTCACGGTCTGCCAGAACGGCGGCAAGGAATGGATGGAATAAAAGACCCCGCTCAAAAACGTCATGGGCATCACGGCAAAGTTCTGGAAGGCGGCCATCTGGTCAAATTTTTCTGACCACAAGCCCGCCACCACGCCCAAGGCCCCCATCAGGGCGGCCCCCAGCACCGCGAACAGCAGCGCCCAAACCGGTTGCACCAAGGGCGGCACGGCAAACAGCAGCGACACCGCCAACACGCCCAAACCCACCACCAGACCACGCACCACCGCCGCACCGACATAGGCCACAAACCAGTGCCAGGCTGACAGGGGTGTGAGCAACAAAAACACCAGGTTGCCCATGACCTTGCTGGCGACCAGCGAGGACGAACTGTTGGCGAAGGCGTTTTGCAACAGGCTCATCATGGCCAGCCCCGGCACCAGAAACGCGGTGTAACTCACGTTGTCATAGACCTTGACGTGGGACTCCAGCGCCTGACCAAAGACCAGTAAATACAGCAGCGAGGTCAGGATCGGACCGGTGATGGTTTGCGCCGCCACCCGCCAGAAGCGCAGCACCTCTTTGTACAGGAGCATTTGCCAGCCGGTCATGCGGGGCTCCGATCGTCGCGTCCGGGGTGTTGTTGCATCACTTTTAAAAATACGTCTTCAAGATCGGGTCGGCGAATCTCGATGTCTTGCACCTGCAGGCCGGCCTGGCGAATTTGAATCAGGTATTGTTCAACGGCCAGGGCATCCTTGGTGGGCAACTGCACCACGCGCCCGGTGACGCGCGCCAGGCGCGCCAGCTCGGGCGGCAGGTCGCCATCGACCGTGCAGCGCAACACGTTGCCGGAGGCCGCACTGAGCAGCGCGCTGGTGCTGTCCAGCGCCACCACCTTGCCCGTTTTCAACATGGCAATGCGGCCGCACAGGGCTTCGGCTTCTTCGAGGTAATGGGTGGTCAGCAAGACGGTGTGGCCCTGTTTATTGAGCTTGGCAATAAAGTGCCACAGGGTTTGGCGCAACTCCACGTCGACGCCGGCGGTGGGTTCGTCCAGCACGATCACGGGCGGCTTGTGCACCAGCGCCAGCGCCACCAGCACCCGGCGCTTCATGCCGCCCGAGAGCGCGCGCATATTGACATAGGCCTTGTCGGTGAGGCCCAGGCTATCAAGCAGCTCGTCAACCCAGGTTTCGTTGTGCCTGACGCCAAAGTAACCCGACTGGAACAACAGCGCCTCGCGCACATTGAAAAAGGGGTCAAACACCAGTTCTTGCGGCACCACGCCCAAGGAACGGCGGGCGGCGGCAAAGTCGGTTTGCACGTCGTGCCCCATGACGCTGACGCGCCCGGAGCTGGCTTTGGCCAGGCCCGCCAGAATGGTGATCAGGGTGGTCTTGCCCGCACCGTTGGGGCCGAGCAAACCAAAAAACTCGCCCTCTTCAACGGCCAGACTCACGTTGTCGAGCGCGAGAAAGGTGCCGGCCTGGGGGCCGCGTGGGGAGGGGTAGCTTTTGGAGATGGACTGGAATGAGATGGCAGGCATGGAATCGCTATTTTACCGGGGCCTCAAGGCCGGGACGGCAAAAGTTCGGCGATGCCGTACAAATCAGCCAAGTCTTGCAGGCGTTGCGGCGCGTCCTTGACGGCGAAGGTTTTGCCCATTTTGAGCACCTTGCGACGCACTTCCAGCAGCAAGGCCAGTGCCGCCGAGTCAAAGCGGCTCAAGCGCGCAGCGTCAACGACCACGTCGGCTGTGGACTCCTGGGCCAGCGCGTTTGACAAAGCCCCGAGGCAAGCCACGGCGTTGGCCTGCGTGATCGCTTCAGGCAATACCAGCATGTCAACCTTTGGCCGACTTGGCATTGGCCGTAGCGTTGGCTTTGTTGCGCTCGGTCAGCGTGGCAATCAAACCGTCAATGCCCTTGGCGTTGATCTCCTGGGCAAATTGGCTGCGGTAGGTTTCCACCAGCCAAACGCCCAGTACATTGAGGTTGTAAACTTTCCAGCCAGCACCCACACCCGGCGTTTTTTCAAGACGGTAGTCGAGTTGCACCGGATCGCCCCGGCCGATGATCAGGGTGCGCACGATCACTTCCTTGTCATCTGGCGCCGCGCGCAAGGGTTTGACACTAAAGCTCAGGTTCTTGGCCTGGCTCATGGCGCCAGCGTAGGTGCGCACCAACAGGGTTTTGAACTCTGCCTCAAGACGCTTGCGTTGCTCCGGGGTCGCCTGACGCCAGCCGGGCCCCACCGCAGAAGCGGTCATGCGCTGAAAGTTCAGGTGGGGCATGATTTTTTCGTCAACCACTTCGATGATGCGCGACACATCACCGGCCTGCAACGCCTTGTCGGCCTGGATGATATCCAGGGATTCCCGGGTCAAGCGCCCAATCAGCGCATCGGGCGCTTCGTCGGCGGCATGCCCCGACACCGACATGAACAAGCTGGCCGTGACGGCCCACAGCCATTGGTTTAAAAAACGTCTGTTCATAGTCCATTACTCTCAAAAGTTGGTTCGACCGGATTTTCTTCTGTTGGTTCAAACGGCTCGCCGTCATCAGGCGGGTAGCCGTCGTACACCGCATTTAAACGGCTCTGCAAAAAGGCATCACGGGTAAAAGTGTAGGAATCCAGCGCGACTTGCTCGAGCATTTTGGAAGCATCGAGCAGGCGGGCACGCTGGTTCAACAAATTGAGCACGGTGAGTGAATTGCGCGCCGGAACATCGTTAACGCCCGAGACCAGATTGCCCTGCACATCCAGTGGCAAGGCCGCGGTGTCGCGCACGGTTGACGGCCCCAGCAAAGGCAGGACCAGATAGGGGCCAGCGCCCACACCCCAATAGCCCAGCGTCTGGCCGAAGTCTTCGGTGTGGCGCTCAATTTGCATCTCGGAGGCAATGTCGAGCACACCGCCCAAACCAAAGACGGTGTTGACACCAAACCGCACCAGGCTGTTGCCGGCCGCCTCACCCTTGAGTTGCAGGCTGTTGTTGACGAACGACCAGACATCCTGCAGGTTGGCAAAGAAATTGGTCACGCCGGTGCGCACCGGCGACGGCAAGACATCGCGGTAAACGGTGGCGACCGGTTTGACCACAGCCCGGTCCACGGCGTCATTGAACTGGTACATGCCGCGATTGAAGGGCTCCAGCGGGTCGCGCGGATTGGCGTTGGGCCCGGTGGCACAGCCGCTCAACATGAGCACGAACAGCGCCAAACCCGCCCACAAGCGGCGGGTCATCTTGCCGCTTGCTTGATTGCAAAAAGATTCCATTATTTTTCCTGACTCCCATTCCCTGGCGCGGGCTCCGCGGCTTTGCTGAACAAAAACTGGCTGATGAGATTTTCCAGCACCACCGCCGACTGGGTGCTGGAGATGGTGTCCCCGGCCACCAGATTCTTGTCGTCGGCACCCGCCTCGATGCCCAGGTATTGCTCACCGAGCAAGCCGCTGGTCAGGATTTTGAGTGAACTGTCCTTGGGGAACACATAGCGGCTTTCCAGCGCCATCGTCACCACCGCCTGAAACGATTTGTCGTCGAAGGCGATGTTATCGACCCGACCCACCACCACACCGGCACTGCGCACCGCTGCCTTGGGCTTGATGCCGCCGACATTGTCAAACTTGGCCTTGACCTGGTAGGTTTTCTGGAAACTCAGGCTCAGCAGGTTGGCCGACTGGAGCGCCAAGAACAAAATGGCGGCCGCGCCAATGAGTACAAAAATGCCCACCCAGACATCATTTTTTGAACGTTGCATAAAACTTCCTTCTAATCAGTTGGGGACAGAGCTTGTTCGCTTCGCGTAACTTCGGTCTTTCCCGCAAGGTTTTCGTATCGTTGGGGACAGAGCT
>JALNWC010000107.1 GCA_023231075.1 Rhodoferax sp. | reverse complement strand
CACCGCAGTGTTCGAGTTTTTTGTGCGCAAGCTGCCACCCGGGCGCAATTTCCTGATGGCGGCGGGGCTGGCGCAGGCGCAACTGGTGGAAACACGCCTCGTCAACCTGCTGCAATTGCAGACCATGGTCGCGTCAAAAGCAGTCCGGGCGCGCCTGGCGGCTCCCGGCAAACTGCTGGTGGACTTTGGCCTGCGCCGCGCCCATGGCGCCGAGGTTGGCTGGCGAACGGCTTGCTGGCACAGCGCCGCGGCCTTGAATCCCGATGAACATTGATGTCTGCAACGGCGATGCCGACGGTCTGTGCGCCGTGGTGCAGTGGCGCCTGCACGCGCCGCAGCCCGCCTGCTTGATCACCGGCCTGAAGCGCGACATTGGGCTGCTGGAGCGGGTGCAGGCGGTGGCGGGCGACGAACTGCTGGTGTGCGATGTGTCGCTGCGCCGCAATCGTCTGGCGCTGCTGCGCCTGTTGCAGGCCGGCGTGTCGGTGCGCTATTTCGACCACCATGCGCCGGGTGATGTGCCGCGGCATCCGTTGCTGCAGGCGCACATCGACGTGGCCGGTGACACCTGCACCAGCCTGCTGGTGGACCGCTATCTGGGTGGGCGGTTTCGGGCATGGGCGGTGGTGGGGGCGTTTGGCGACAACCTGAGCGCCGTGGCCGATGGCCTGGCCGCCGACATGGGTCTGAGCCTTGAAGACCGCCTGCGCCTGCAAACCCTGGGCGAGGCGATCAACTACAACGCCTATGGCGACAGCGAGCAGGACGTCTTGTGGGCACCGGCGCGCCTGTACGCGCGGCTGGTGCGCTACCCCGATCCGCTGGCTTTTCTGGCGCATGAGCCCGTCGCGGCCGAGCTGGCGGCGCGTCGTCAGGGTGATCTGCAACAGGCGCAGGGTTTGGCGCCGCATTACCAGGACGCGCAGGTCAGTGTCTATGTGCTGCCCGATGCCCCCTGGAGCCGGCGTGTGTCGGGCAGCCTCAGCAACGCGCTGGCCCGTGCGCAGCCGCGGCGGGCGCTGGCCCTGTTGCGGGCCACGGCGGGCGGTGGCTACGTGGTCAGCGTGCGTGCACCCTTGTCGGCGCCACAGGGGGCGGCGGAATTTTGTCGCGGCTTTGGCGGCGACGGGCGCGCCGGCGCGGCTGGCATCGACCTGTTGCCGGCGCAGCAGTTGCCGCCGTTCATTGCGGCGTTTGCGGCCAGCCCCTGGGGCCGGTCGGCCGCGGCGCCGATGGCCCGCCCGGGCGCGTCCAACTGAGGAGGACTGGATCATGCTGTTGTTTTCTCTGGATACGGACAGCAGCCTGGCGCAGGCACTGGCCAGCCAGTTGGGCGTAGCGCTGGCGCCGCATGAACATCGCGTCTTTGAAGACGGCGAGCACAAGCTCAGGCCGCTGGTTGACCCGCGCGGGCGCGACGCCTATGTGCTGCACAGCCTGTACGGCGAGCCGCTGTGCAGCCCGCAGGACAAACTGCTGCAACTGCTGGTCTTCGTGGCCGCCCTGCGTGACCATGGCGCGGCGCGCGTCAGCGCCGTGCTGCCCTACCTGGCCTATGCCCGCAAAGACCGGCAAACCAAGCCTTTTGATCCGCTCACGCTGCGCTATGTGGCACAACTGTTCGAGGCGGTGGGCACGGCCCAGTGCCTCGTGCTGGAGGCCCACAACGTGGCCGCTTTCCAGAACGCCTTTCGCATCCCGACCGTGCACATCGAGGCGCACCGCGTCCTTGAGTCGCGGGTGCTGGCCCGGGTGGGCCAGGCGGCGCTGGCGGTGGCTTCACCCGACCCCGGCGGTGTCAAGCGCGCCCAGCTTTGGCGCGAGTCGCTGGCGCAAACACTGCAGCGCCCGGTGGGCTTTGCCATGGTGGACAAACGGCGCAGCGCCGGCGTGCTCAGCAGCGACAAGCTGGTGGCCGGTGAGGTGGCGGGTCTGACGGTGTTGTTGCTCGATGACCTCATTGCCAGCGGTGACACCCTGCGGCGCGCGGCGCGCGCGCTGATGCAGGCCGGTGCCAAAGAAGTGCTGGCCTGCGCGGCCCACGGCCTGTTCACCAGCGGCGCGGCGGACGCGCTGGCGGACGACGCCATTTCAAGCCTGATCGTCAGCGACAGCGTGCCGCCTTTTCGGCTGCCGCAGCACGCCGCCGTGCGCGCCAAGCTCTCGGTGGCCTCGGCGGCGGGCCTGTTTGCCCAGGCAATCAGCGCAAGCCATCTTGCATGGCGCCGGTAAATCTATCGGCCCCCGCCAGTGCGGCGGCGATATAGCGTTGCGCCAGGGGCGTCCATTTTTCTGGCGAACGCGGTTGCGGGTCGAGCAAATGGGCCATTGCCAGCCTGGCGCGCAACAAGGCGCGGTGCACGGTGTACAAGGGCACCAGGGCCGGGTGCGGGGGGTCGCGCAAGGCCGTGGCCATGCCGGTGATCAGCTGCGGGCCAATCCACGGCGCTCCTGCCATGGCACACTCCAGGCCCAGATAGGCCAGCTCGTCGAAGGGGTCGACCTGGCGCAACTGCGGGTTGAACTCCAGGCAGTCGATCACCACCGGCGGTTGCAGCAGAAACACATGCTCCGGGCGCAGGTCACCGTGCCCGTCGCGCACGCACTGCCGGGTGGCCCGCTCGCGCAATAGCCCGGCCCCTTGCTGCAGCAGCGCAGCCATGCGCTCCAGCGCCTGCGCGGCACCCTGCAGTTCAAACTGCGGACGCAGCAGCACCTCGCGGGTGGCGGCCTGTTCGTACTGGAAGCGGGCCAGATAGTCGTCCGCGCACACGGCGACTGCAGGCGCGCTCTGAAAAAACGCGCCCAACAAGTCACCCAGTGCGGCCAGGTCGCGGGGTGCCAACTGGCCGCCGCTGATCAGGTGGGTCAACGTGCGCTCAGCGGGCAGGCGCCGCATGTGCACCAGCCAGTCAACGGTTTCGCCCGGGGCCGGTAAGCGGGCTTCGGGCACCAGCGTGAAAGCACCGTCATGCCACTGCAGCGCCATCACGCCCAGGTACACGTCGGGCGCCATGCGCTGGTTCAGGCGCACCTCTTCACGGCAATAGAACGCGCGCGCCTTGAGCGTGGTGAAGTCGAGGAACGGAAAGCACACCGCCTTCTTGAGCTTGAACACCTCCCGCTCCCGCAGGAAAACCCAGGACATGTGGGTTTCAATACAGGTCACAGGCTGGCGCGCGTCGCCGTAGCTCGCGGGCGCGCGCAGAAACTCCAGCTTGGCCTTGATGTCGGACATGGGAAAAATCGTTTTGATCAGTTTGTCGGGCACTGTAAGCAATGCATTTCGACTATGCGCTCCGGCAGAGTGCGCCTGTTGCGAATCCTCAAGGGCTGCCGATTCAGTCGCGGCGGTGCGCCCCTGCGCGATGCCATCAGGAATTTGCGCCATGAGATTTTGGGGGATTGCGCAAGAATGAAGCGCGGGCTTTGCGGTAAGCTGTTGCCTGTGCCGCGACAACAAACCTACAGGAGAAAAGCATGAGTGATTCAGACAACGGCGGTTTCGCCAAATTTGTGCCTGGTTTTGATTTTTTGCAGAACCTGGCCAAGGGCGCCACGCAAGCGGTGCCGCAAATGCCCAATCTGTCGAGCTGGATCGCGCCGTCGCTCAATGAAGAAGAGCTGGACAAACGCATCGCCGAACTCAAGGCGGTGCATTTCTGGCTCGACCAAAACGCCAAGGCACTGGGTGCCACGGTGCAGGCGCTCGAGGTGCAAAAGCTCACCCTGGCCACGCTCAAGAGCATGAACCTGAGCATGGGCGAGGTGGCCAATGCGTTCAAGTTCAAGACCGCCGCCACGGTGCAGCAGCCTGCGGGCAAAGTGGCGGAAAAAACAGCAGAAAAAGTGGAAGAAAAACCCCGGACGGTGGCTGACCAGCCGGATGAGCCAGCCAGCCAGCCAGCCCCGGCGGCTGCGGCGGCGGGTCTGGTTGACCCGATGCAGTTGTGGACCGCGCTCACCCAGCAGTTCCAGCATATCGCCGCGGGCGCCATGAAGGAAGTCGGCAAGCTGCCTGCGAAGAACACGCCGGCAGCTGACCCAAAGCCCGCCAGCAAAAAAGTGGCTGGCAAAAAGGCGCCTGCCAAAACAAGCAGCAAAGTGGCTGCCAAGTCCAATGCCAGAAGCCGCTAAGCCGCGCTGTCACCCTTGCCGGGCCGTTTCATGAAATTGTTTCCCTACGGGCATGCCACCCACCCGCAATGGGGCATGGCCGCCAACCTGGTGCTGGCGCAATTGCGCGCCCAGATGGCGCTGCACGGCTATGCCAGCAGCCCGACACTGGCGCTGCTCTACATCACCGACCACTATGCGGCCCATGCGCAGGAAATTCTGGAGCACCTGAGCGCCGAACTGCCCGAGATCACCGACTGGTCCGGCACCGTGGGCGTGGGCATTGCGTCCAACAACGTCGAATATTTTGACGAACCCGCGCTGGCCGTCATGCTGTGCGAGCTGCCCGGCGACCAATACCGGGTGTTCTCGGGCGTGGCGCCGCTGGGGCTGGCTTTTGAGGCGCACACCGCGCTGGTGCACGCCGACGGCCACACGCCTGATGTGGCCGAGCTGATCGAGGAACTGGCCCAGCGTACCGACTCCGGCTACGTGTTTGGCGGCCTGGCGTCGAGCCGCGGCGCGGCGGTGCAATTTGCCGTGTCGGGCAATGGCAATGTGAAGGGACAGGGCGCCGCCAGTGGCGTTTTCAGCGGCGGCCTGAGCGGGGTGGCCTTCGGCCCCGAGGTGGCGCTGGTGTCGCGCGTCACACAAGGCTGTCTGCCCATCAGTCGCGCGCACCGGGTCACCAGCGCCGAGCGCAATGTGGTGCTGACGCTCGACGGTGAACCGGCGCTGGAGGTCATGCTGCGCGAGTTGGATGTGACGCTGGACGAGCCGCGCGAGGCGCTGCAAGCCGTGCGCGCCACGCTGGTCGGGTTCACCGAGCCCGCGGCCCTGGCTGATGCGTCGCAAACCGTCACGCGCACCGGCAACTTCGGCCCCGACGTGCTGGTGCGTCACATCATCGGGCTGGACCCGCAGCGCGCCGGCGTGGCGGTGGCCGATGGGGTGACCGAGGGCATGGAGCTGGCCTTTTGCCAGCGCAACGTGCAGGCCGCGCGCGCCGACCTGATGCGCATTTGCGCCGAGATTCGTGAAGAACTGGAGCCGCAGGAGCAGGCGCTTGAAACCGCCGCCGCCCTGGCGCAATCCGAGGCCGAGGCGGCCCCGCACGCGGCGCGTGGCATTGCCGGCGCCATTTACGTGAGCTGTACCGGGCGTGGCGGCGCCCATTTTGGCGGCCCCAGCGCCGAACTGCAAATCATTCGCCGTGCCCTGGGCGACGTGCCGCTGGTGGGGTTTTTTGCCGGCGGCGAAATCGCCCGCCATCACCTCTATGGCTACACCGGGGTGCTGACGGTGTTTACCGGTAAATTCAGTAGGTAATCCCCCGGCTTCGCCGGGGAGACAGCAGAAGTTTGACATTTGCGTCGGTATGGGTGTCCATCGCAGAAACTACCAGTCGTGAGCCGCCAAGCAAACGAAAGGAGAAACTGGATGGACAACATAGAGAGCCTAAACCACACGAAATGGGACTGCAAGTACCACGTTGTGTTTATTTTGAGCTTGTTTCAATCAAAATCCAAGTCAAACGGGTCAAAGTCGTCGCGCCGGGCCGCCTGGTGCTGCTCTTTGAGCCAGCGCTTGAAGCGGGCATCGTCCTGCACCAGGGTCAGGTCCTGTTTCATGGCGATGATTTCTTCGCGCAAATCGAGCTCCTGCTCGGCAAGATGGCGGCGCAATGCCCCCGCACTCAGGGTGAAGAACATCGGCAAATTGAATTCGCCCATGACGCGCTGCTCGGTCATGTGCAGCGCTTCGGTGAGCACCTTCACCCGGTCTTTCAGCAAGGCGGTCAGGGCTGTCAATTTTTCTTGGGCCATGTGGGTCATCTGGCTGGCATCGACCAGCTCAGCGCGCAACTGCAACTGCAGCAGGCCGAGCAGGTCGCGCTTTTCGTAGGCCGTGTTGGCCTCTTTCATGAGCGCGGTTTTGCGCAACTGCTCGGCGGGATCGGTTTCGCGGTCGGGGTGCAGGGCGCTGACCAACTGGCGGTAGATGGTGCGCAGCGCGCCGCTGGCATCCTCGGTTTGGGCGCTGGCCAGGGCTTCGGCCTTGAGCTGCGCCGCAGATTTTTTGCGCTTGGCCTTGCGGCTGGCGCGGGCGGCTTCGGCGGCGGCATTTTTCTCCTGCATTTTGGCCATGCCGGCGCGCAACAGGTCTTCCACGTTCTCGAAGGAAGTCTCGTCGTCGCCCAAGGGTTCGCCCAACATGCCTTCCATGAACATTTTCAAATTGGCGGCATCTGCTTTTTCTTCGTCCTCCAGCGAGGTGTCACTGTGCGCCTCGTACAGCGCGCGCATGGCCTCGTCGCCGGCGCTGGCCAGCGCAGCGGTCAAACTGCACAGAATCTGGCGGGCCATGGCTTTTTGTTTGGCGCTCAGGCCTTTGCGCCGCAAGCGCGCGTCCAGCCAAACGGCCATCTGGCGCATCAGCGCCGCGTGCTCTTTCTCCAGCGGTACCAGCGTGCGCGCCATCACCGGGCGATGTGCATCAGCCAGTTTGTCGACCTCCTCGATCTTCTTTGCCAGGGTTTCGGTTCGGTTCAGCAACTGGTTGAAGCGCTTTTGCGCTGGCGACATGGGGCCGTTGCCAAACTTGAGTGCGCTCACGACCAGCCCGTTGCCAAGTGCTGGTTTGTCTGGAATTTGCGGCTGATTTTCTTCGAACAGGCGGGGTTGGTGCGGCATGTTGGTTGCTGGGTTGCTGGGTTGCTGGGTTGGTGACTGGCCTGACGGCGTTGGGCGATTTTATAAATGTTACCAGTGCCTTCTCAATCGGTGTTCACGTCCGCGTCCGAGTCGCCACGCTGTGGCTTGCGTGGCGCCTTGTGTCAGCTTGCGAACACGACCGTACGCTCTTCACCCAGCATGTCGATCACCTTGATGGCGACTTTGGCGCCAAGTGGCGGGGCGAGGAGTTCGTAGCGGCCGGATACCAGGTCTTGCTTGCGCTCGGGCACGTCGGCCAGTGTCACGTTGAACACCTCACCGTCGTGGTTGGCGTCAATCAGCACGCAGTCCACCACCGCGCGCCAGTCGGGAATCTGGGCGCGGAAGATGCCTTCCTGCAAGTCCAGCCGCGCAATGATGCTGGGCGACACCACGTCGTCAATCTGCAGCACCAGCTTGTCGCCGTTGCGTTGCACGCTGGCTTGCACGCTCATGGGTTCATGCTTGATGAAACCGCCCGCCTTGCGGTCGGTGCGCAGCTCGATCAGGTGGATTTTGTTGATCGGGCGGTTGTGGTTGTAGTGCGCCACCCATTCGCGCGCCTTGTGCTCCTGCCCCAGGCTGACGACCAGCAGGTCGCGCTCTTCTTCGGGGCGGTTCTTGAGCTCGGTGCGCAGCGCTTCCAGGTCCAGCGGCGTCAGCGGATGGTTCAGCGGGATGATCTTGGCCAGCTTGTTGCCCTGTGTGCCGTCAAAGAACGGGTCGGTGCGGGTACGCGTGATGCCGAGATGTTCACAGGCCAGCTCGACCGCTTCGTTGTGCTGGATGTGCAGGTCGTAATCGTTCACGCGCCAGGTGGAGAAGCTGAGTTGGCAGGGCGCGGGCGGGGCATCCATCTGGGCGATCAATTCGCCTTGGGTGACACTGGACAGCTCTTGCGCTTGTTCGCGCATCACGCCTTGAAGCCGCTTGGCCGTGGTCTGGATCGCGCCCTTGTTGATGTCGCAGCCGATCCAGCGGCGGCCGAGTTT
>JALNWC010000106.1 GCA_023231075.1 Rhodoferax sp. | reverse complement strand
GACTGGTGGGCGTGATGGTCAGCGTGCAAGACTTTGAGGCCATGCGCGCCTTCTATGCCGATCGCTTGCGCAAAACCATGCGCGAGATTGCTGACGGTGCCGCTGCCGCCGGACTGACGGAGGAGAAGTTGGCCGAATTGCTCGCCGATGAAAGTTGATCCTACCGCCCAGACGCGCCATACGCTGGCAGTGATCGACACCAATGTGCTGCTGAGCGCAGCACTGTCCCGCAGCGGCGCGCCCGCCCGTTTGGTCGATCACTTGCTGGTGGTTGGCAAGTTGGTGTTTTCGGCAGCGACCTTTGCCGAACTGGAAACGCGCATCTGGTTGCCGAAATTCGACCGTTACATCACACTGGAGCAGCGAAAAGCATTTCTGAACGACCTGAGTTCCGCCGCTTTTTGGGTCAATGTGCCACCCTTGCTTGCCGCCAAGGCCTACAGCCGCGATGCGGATGATGACAAATTCATTCATACGGCACTTGCGGCTCAAGTGGTCTGGCTGATTACCGGTGACAAGGACTTGCTGGTTCTGGCTGAAACCATGCTGCCACGGGGTGTGCGCATCCTTTCCCCTTCTGATGCCATCGCTTCGCCCGCATTTTTGCCCCTTCTGTGACCGGCACAAACTTTATGAACGAAGCCGAAACCCGCGCCGAACACATTGACCCCGCCCTGAGGGCCGCAGGCTGGGGCGTGGTGGAGGGCGCGACCGCATTCTGCTGACGCTGGCCACCGGCACCGGCAAGACCTTCATTGCCTTCCAGGTGGCCTGGAAGCTGTTTCAGAGCCGCTGGAACCTGAAAGACTGGCAAGCCGGCACGCCACCCACGCGCCGCCCGCGCGTGCTGTTTCTGGCGGACCGCAACAACCTGGCCGACCAGGCCTACAACGCGTTTTCAGCTTTCGAGAACACCTCGCCCGGTTCGCTGGTGCGCATCGCCCCCGATGAGATCCGGCGCCACGGGCGGGTGCCCAAGAATGGCAATGTCTTCTTCACCATCTTCCAGACCTTCATGAGCGGCCCCGGTGAAACACCGTATTTTGGCGCCTACCCGCCAGACTTCTTCGACTTCATCGTGATCGACGAATGCCACCGGGGCGGCGCCAACGACGAAGGCAACTGGCTCGCCATCCTGGACTACTTTGCCCCCGCCGTGCAACTGGGCCTGACGGCCACCCCCCAAGCGCACGATCAACGCCAACACTTATGTCTATTTCGGCGAGCCGGTCTATGTGTATTCGCTCAAGGAAGGCATCAACGACGGTTTTCTGACGCCGTTCAAGGTCAAGCAGATTGCCACCACCCTTGACGACTACACCTGCACGCCCGATGACGCCGTGGTGGCAGTTGGCGGCCTGAGCGTTGGTCAATGAAGTCAGTGGGAGACCGGGTTGCAGCGTGAAGGGCCGTTCACGACTGGCAGCTGTCCGGTTGTCCAACTCGACACAAGTCAGAAACCGTAGAGCACATCACGCTATGCGGGAATTTTTCATACAAAGATGTTGACGTGGGATATATTCCCACTTACATTAATCCTATGCGTGTGAATTCATCCCGCATAAAGAGGTTGCGACAAGCACAAGTGCCGCAGTTGCGGTGTCAATTTGCAGTTGTTGCATTCCGAAATACTTGTCAGCTCATCAGCTCATCAGCTCATCAGCTCATCAGCTTCAGGAGAAATGTCATGTTCAAGATGAAAAGTAGCGTAGTTAGCCCCCTTTCAACTCTCGCGTTCGGTATCGCAGTAGCAGTTACTTCGATCAACGCTGCGGCTGCCGGGATGGGCGGCATGGGTGGCATGGGTGGCTCAGCAGGCGCTGGCGGCATGGGTGGCTCAGCTGGCACTGGAGGCATGGGTGGTTCAGCTGGTATGGGAAATATGGGGAACATTGCGGGCATGGGAAACATGGGTGACTCTGCGACAAAGGGCACCATGGAGCATCCCGCTGGCATGGTCAACATGAGTGACATGCCAACAATGAATGGGACTGGGCCTGCGACTATGAGCCCCGACACCCCGGTCGTAAAGTAAATCTTCCACATGGTGCACAAAGCGCCGTTATCCTGGGTGCACCATTCGATCTCAAATACCTTTGCACGGTGCGACATACTCCACTCGTAAATTCAGACTTCGAATGCAAATGTCCGAATCACACGCCGACCTCACCCTCGCAGCAGCATTGCGCGTCATGGCTCCCATGGTGCAATTGCTCTTGCGAGAGGGTGTCACCTATTCACAATTTGCCAATGCACTCAAGAAGACCTTTCTTGAAGCAGCTCCCGGCCTGCTTGAGTCAAGCGGCGCCAAAGTCAACGACTCCAGTATCAGCACGCTGACGGGCATTCACCGTAAGGACGTTCGCGAATGGCGCAATGTGGGGGAACCGCTACCGCAGACCAAGACTCTCAGTGCGGTGATGTCTGTTTACACACGGTGGGCGAACGATCCTGAATTCTGCGACCAAGCCGGTCATCCCGGAATTCTGGAGCGACTGGGTGGTCAAGGAAGCTTTGAAGCCCTGGCCTCCAAAGTAACCAACGATGTCCGACCTCTGGCACTGTTGCAAGAATTGATCCGTTTGGGAATTGCCATCAAAGTCACAGACGACGCAAAGCCGGGTTCTGACCTTGTCAAACTGTGTGTCGATGCATTCGTTCCGGCTGAGGGTGCCAGCGAGATGCTGCAATTGTTTTCCGACAACGTAGGTGACCATCTGGCTGCTGCGGTGAACAACCTGTCAGACAAAAGTGCACCGATGCTGGAACAAAGCGTGTACGCCGACCATCTAAGCCCAGAGTCGATTTCTGCGATGAATGCATTGGCACGACGACTATGGACAGAAGCGTTTCAAACCATTGTGCGCGATGCCACGGTGTTAAGTGACCAGGATCGCAATCGGGTCAATGCCAATCAGCGCATGCGCATCGGCATGTATTTTTACCACGGACCCGATCTCGCGTCCTGAGCCCGCCACATTTTCTCACCCAGTTACAACGGAGCATCTCATGTCTCATCTTCAATTCTCCAGCATCAAAATGCTGATACCTGCACTGGTAACCGGAATTCTCTTGACAGCCTGCGGAGGTGGCGGTGGCAGCCTTGCGTTGTCCGACGTGGGCTCAGGCGGAACGGGTTTCATCAGCGGCAATGTAACCGCAGGGCCTGTGGGTAGTGCCAATGTCACTGCCTATGCAGTCACAGCGGGACAGATGGGGGCGCGGATTGGCAGCGCGACCACCGACGTCAATGGCAACTTCACCATGAACGTAGGCGCCTACGCAGGCTCTGTCATGCTGCAGGCCAATGGTGGCAGTTACACCGACGAAGCAACGGGCACGGTGATGCCCATGGCTAACGGGGATGTCATGACAGCGATCGTGCCTGCCGTTGCTGCGGGCTCCAGCAACGCCGGAGTCCAGATAACACCGCTGACCGCCATGGCTCAGGCGATGGCACACCACATGAGTGGGGGCATGACCGATGCCAATATCGCCGCGGCAAATCTGGCGATAGGGAATCAATTTTCGGTGAGTGATGTTTTGCACATTCAGCCAATGAATCCGTTGGTCAGTGGTTCTGGTTCAGGTGCAAGTCTGGATGCCCAGAACTACGGTATGACTTTGGCAGCCATGTCGAAGTATGCGCAAACGCTTGACCTGAGTAGCTCTTCGTCCATCGTGACTGCCATGATGAATGATGCAAGTGATGGCGTATTGGACGGCATGGCTTCTGGTGCCTCGGTCCAGATGGTGGGCATGGGAGGCTCGATGATGTTGCCCGTGACGGCAGGAACGAACGGCATGGCTACTGCCATGAATGCGTTCATGTACTCGGCACAGAACAAGTCGGGCGTTGTCACAACGGATCTGATGAGCAAACTCAGCGTTGCGACAGGTCAAATTCAAAATTCAGTCCCGGTCACAACGACAGCCATGCTCAGAGGCACCGCGTTCAATGGGCTGGTGAACAGTGGTACGGTGTCTGCATACGCCGTCAATGGCGGTATGCTGGGCGCGCAGATCGCCAGTGCTGTCGTGGATGGTCAGGGCAATTTCACAATGCCTCTGGGGAGTTATAGCGGCCCGGTGATGTTGCAGATGCATGGGGCGACTTACATGGATGAAGCGACCAAGACGCTCATGACCATGGCGCCAAGTGACGTGATGACTGCGGTATTGCCATCGGTTACCGGTGCTGCAAACGTCACGGGTGTCATGGTGACGCCTGTGACTTCCATGGCCCAGAGTCGCGCAATGGGCATGAGTGGCGGCATGACGGATGCCAACATGGCTGCTGCCAACGCGGCGATGGGCAATTATTTCAGCATCAGTGACATTCTTCACACGCAGCCGATGGATCCCGTTGCTTCAGGTTCAGGTGCAAACGCGAGTCAGGACGCTCGAAACTATGGCTTGACCGTGGCCGCGATGTCGGAATATGCCCAATCACTGACTATGCCGGTATCTTCGACGCTGGTGATGTCCATGATGCAGGACGCTGCCGATGGTGTCATGAACGGCAAGAACGGCATGACGCAAATTTCCATGACTATGGGGACCATGATGGGGACCATGATGGCAGCGACTGTGGGCACTACTGGCCTGGCCGACGCCATGACCAGCTTCATGAATTCTTCAGCTAATTTGTCTGGATTGACGCTGACTGACATGCAGGCGTTCATGCAAAAGCTCAATAGTTCGGGGGGACAGATTTGAGCTGAACCAGCCGACGAATCTACGACTGGTTTGGAGCGATTAGTTCCTAGGCGGATTCAAGTCTGAAGTGCAACCAATTGATTGACCATCTCTAACGCCGCTGGCTTCACGCGTTTCACAGCTCAGCCAACCCACCGCTGCGCAGCACCTGGACCGCCACCGCGTGCCGCAGCACCTGTGCCTGCGGCACCACCAGCGTCAGCCGCTCTTTGGCCCGGGTCATGCCGGTGTAGAGCAGCTCGCGCGTCAGCACCGCCACCGGCCGGTCCGGCAACACCAGGGCCACATGGTCAAACTCCGAGCCTTGCGATTTGTGCACGGTCATGGCAAACACGGTTTCCACCGCGTCTAGCCGGGCTGGCAGTACCCAGCGCAGGCCGCCTTGCCCGTCCGGAAACGCCACGCGCAGCCCCCTGGGGTGATGCAGGCACAGGCCGACGTCGCCATTCATCAGTTTGAGGTGGTAGTCATTGCGCGTCACCATCACCGGGCGGCCGGCGTACCAACCCTCAGTGGGCAGGCCCAGGCTGGCGGCGATGCGCTGGTTCAGGCTGTCCACGCCCCAGGGGCCGTCACGCACCGCGCAGAGCACCTGAAAGTCGGCAAACGCCTTGAGCGCGGCCAGCGCCTGCGCGTCGCTGCAAGCGCCGTTCTTGAGGATGTCGAGTTGTTGCCGCCACGTCTGCCAGCCCTGCTGCACCAGTGCCTTCAGGCGCGGGTCATGGGCCTGGCCGGGTTGCAGCCGGGTCACGCTGGCGGGCGCATCACGGCCCCAGTCGGGCGCCTGTTGCCACAGCCTGGCGACCCCGGCGCTGTCGCCCGCGTTCACCGCGCGGGCCCATTGGCCGATGCCACTGTCGTCGGCAAAGCGGTGGCTCAGGCGCAGCATGACGGTCTGTTGCGCCAGGCTTGAGCCGTCGCCGACCCAGGCGCGCAAGTCGGCGCCGGTGGTTTGCGCCAGCCAGGCCAGCGTGTCCGGGTTGTAATTGCCCTGGTCGGCACCGGCACACAGTTGGCCCATCACGGCGCCGGCTTCGACCGAGGCCAGCTGGTCCTTGTCGCCCAGCAGGATCAGGCTGGCGCCCAGGGGCACGGCGGCCAGCAGGCGGGCCATCATGTCGAGGTCGATCATTGAGGCTTCGTCGACCACCACCAGGTCCACGGCCAGCGCCGGCACGGCGTCCTGCGCCAGATTGCTGCGCACCTGCAGCAGTTTGTGCAGGGTGACGGCCTGGCTCGGGATATGCTGGCGCAGCAGTTCGGGCAGCTTTTGCACCGCCGACGCGATGGATTCGCCGAGCCGCGCGGCCGCCTTGCCGGTGGGCGCCGCCAGCGCGATGCGCAAGGGCGTGTGCTGGCGCGCCGGGTCGGACTGCAGCAGCGCCAGCAGGCGCACCACGGTGGTGGTTTTGCCGGTGCCGGGGCCGCCGGTGATGAGCGTGAAGCGCTTGCGCGCGGCCAGCGCGCAGGCCACCTTTTGCCAGTCGGGGGCGGCGGTTTGTGCACCTGTATCGAACAGCTGGGACAGTGTTTCTTTCAGGTTTTCGGGCACCGGGCAGGGCTGTGCCAGACGGGCCGCAATCGAAGCGCGGATGTGTTGCTCGGCGTCCCAGTTGCGGCGCAGATAGAGCCTTGCACCGTCCAGCACCAGCGGGCTGTTGGGGCCTTCGATCCAGGGCAGGCTGGCAGCGCTCTGGCGCAACGGGAGCGCCAGCGTGTCCAGGTCCAGACAGGCGTGGCCGAGGCCGAACTGGTGACTGACCCGGGCCGCCAGTTCGCCGTGCAGCGGGTCGGCGCCGGGCTGCACCTCTTGCAGAAATGCCACCAGCGCGCGGTCCAGGCCGGTCAACGCCAGGGTGTCGGCTTCAGTGGCTGCGGTGTTCATTCGGCAGTTTCCAAAGCTTCAGCGTGCGCGGGGCTGGCAGAGAACGCCGCGTCAAGCGCTTCGATCAGGGCTTTGGGCGGCTTGTCCGCATACAGGCCGGCGCCGACTTGGTCCATACCGCGCAGAAACAGGTAGAGCGCACCGCCCACGTGCCGGTCGTAGTCGTAGTCTGCCAGGCGTGATTTGAGCAGCCGGTGCAGGGCCAGCAAATACAGCGTGTACTGCACGTCGTAGCGGTGCGCCAGCATGGCCTGCTGCAGTTGCGCCGGGGTGTAGTCCGGCAGCTTGTTGGACTTGTAGTCGAGCACGTAATAACGGCCCTCAAATGCCAGCACCAGGTCCATGAAGCCGGTGAGCATGCCTTCCAGTTGCCGCGGCTGCATGGCTTGGCGCGGCTGGCCGACCAGCACTTGCGCAGCGATCAGGCGGTCAAGCCGGGCGCTGTCCAGCGCGTTGACCTTCAGGCTGAAAGCCATCTCGGGCCAGTGCTGGCCGGTTTTCAGGTGGCCCAGAACCAGCCTGGATGAAGCCGGCACGTCCAAGGGCGTTGTGACGATGGCGGGCACCCAGGCGGCCAGCAAATCGCCCTCGGCATCGGTCAGCTTGAGCCCCTGCGCCTTGCGCGTCAGCAGCTTTTGCCATTCGACGGTGATAGCTGCGGGCGGATTGTTTTGCGCGGCCGGCCAGCCCTGTTGCGCCTGCCATTCCAGCAGCTCGTGCAGCAGGGTGCCGTAGTGGCTGCCGGCAGGGAAGTCATTGCACGACGGGGGCAGCAGCTCGGGCGGGTCTGGCAGATCGGTGGCTTGGGGCAGGCTGCTGTCGATCTGCGCGTCGCCCAGGCGTTCGTCCAGCGCCGACCCAGGGGTTGGCGCCGGGCGCGAATGTTCCACATCACGCGTGAGTGCGCTGAAGCTGGCGCTCCACCAGCGGCTGCGCAACGCGCGCTGCGGTGTGCGTGCCGGTTTCCAGTGTTTGGCGGTGGCCTGCGGCGTGTACGCGGCATTGTCGGGTGCGGGCGCGTTGTGTACCACGATGTCTGGCGATGCCCAGGCTTGCAGGCACCGGGTCAGGTCACCCGGTGCCTGGCGGCCCAGCAGCGCCGACACCGCACTTTTGACTTGGGGGCTCTTGCCATCCACGTCGCCCCGGGTCGGCGTCACACCCATCCACACGGCTTGCTCGGCCCGGGTCAGCGCCACATACAGCAGGCGGATGTCTTCAGCCAGCCGCAAGCCATCGTCCTG
>JALNWC010000105.1 GCA_023231075.1 Rhodoferax sp. | reverse complement strand
TCTTCCGATGGCGCCAGCGACTCGAAGCCTTCGCGCACGATGACATGGCAGGTGGTGCAGGCGCAGCTCATTTCGCAGGCGTGCTCGATGTGGATGTGATTGTCCAGCAGGGCTTCGCAAATGGAGGTGCCCGCCGGGGCCGACACCTCGGCGCCCTGCGGGCAGTATTCGGCGTGGGGCAGGATTTTGATGATGGGCATGGTCGGGTTAATTGGTTGGGGTCAGCGCAGGTTTGCTGCGCAAAGCGGTCTGACCCACAAAGTTTCTAAATCGTTGCAATGTTTTTGCCGGCCAGGGCTTTTTGGATGCCACGGTTCATGCGCAGCGCGGCAAAGGCTTCGGTGCCCTTGGCCAGCGCCAGCGTGATGGCCTCGATCGCCTTGGCGTCTTCGAGCGTGCGGGCGGCTTGCACGGCCTGCATCAGGCGGTCGATGTCGGCGCGCTGGGCGTCGTCGAGCAAATCGCCGTCGGCATGGAGCGCGCTCACGGTGGCCAGAATCATGCGGTCGGCATCAACGCGCGCCTCGGTCACGGCGCGGGCCTGCATGTCGGCCTCGGCGGTGGTGAAGCTTTCAGCCAGCATGCGGGCAATCTGGTCGTCGGCCAGACCGTAGGATGGCTTGACGGCAATTTGTGCCTCCACGCCGCTGCCCTGCTCGCGCGCCGACACGCTCAACAGGCCGTCAGCATCGACGGTAAAGGTCACGCGAATGCGCGCGGCGCCGGCCACCATGGGCGGAATGCCGCGCAGCTCAAAGCGCGCCAGGCTGCGGCAGTCGTCCACCAGGTCGCGCTCGCCCTGCACCACGTGCAGCGCCAGCGCCGTCTGACCGTCGATGTAGGTGGTGAAGTCTTGCGCCTTGGCGGTGGGAATGGTCTCGTTGCGCAGCACGATGCGCTCCACCAGCCCGCCCATGGTCTCGATGCCGAGCGAGAGCGGAATCACGTCGAGCAGCAACAGGTCGCCACCCGGGTTGTTGCCGGCCAGCTGGTTCGCCTGAATGGCGGCGCCCAGTGCCACGACCTCGTCGGGGTTGAGGTTGGTGAGTGGCGTCTGGCCAAAAAACGCGTTCACCGCCTGCTGGATCTGCGGCATGCGGGTGGAGCCGCCCACCATGACCACGCCCTTGACCTCGCCGGCCGCCAGTTGGGCGTCGCGCAAGGCCTTGCGCACGGCTTGCAAGGTGCGTGCGGTCAAGGACAGGCTGGCGGCTTCAAAGTCTGCGCGGGTGACCGCCAGGCTGAGTTCGGCGTGGGTCAATTGAGCCCGGAAAGTTGCATGCTCCGCGTCCGTCAAGGCTTCCTTGCAGACGCGTGCGGCGGCCTTCAGGGCGGCTTTGTCGGTGGCGTTGGCCACAGCGGCACCGGTTTGCGCCAGCACCCAGTCGGCCAAGGCATGGTCGTAATCGTCGCCCCCCAGGGCCGAGTCACCCCCGGTGGCCACCACCTCGAACACGCCCTGGGTGAGTTTGAGGATGGAGATGTCAAAGGTGCCGCCGCCCAGGTCGTAGACCGCGTAAACCCCTTCGCTGGCGTTGTCCAGGCCATAGGCGATGGCCGCGGCGGTGGGCTCGTTGATCAGGCGCAGCACGTTCAGGCCCGCCAGTTGCGCCGCGTCCTTGGTGGCTTGGCGCTGGGCGTCGTCAAAATAGGCCGGCACGGTGATCACCGCGCCATACAGGTCGGCATTGAAAGTGTCTTCGGCGCGGTAACGCAGCGTGGCCAGAATGTCGGCGCTCACTTCGACCGGGGACTTCTCGCCCTGCACGGTTTGCAGGCCCAGCATGCCGGGGTGGTCGACAAAATGGTAGGGCAGCTTGGCGGCCAGCGCCACGTCTTTCAGGCTGCGACCCATGAAGCGCTTGACCGAGGCAAGGGTGTTTTCGGGGTCGCCAACACCACCGGCCACGGCCTCGTCGCCAATCTGGCGGCCACCGCCGGCCAGGTAGCGCACCACCGACGGCAAAATCACCCGCCCCTGGGCATCGGGCAGGCATTCGGCCACGCCATGGCGCACGCTGGCCACCAGCGAATGCGTGGTGCCCAGGTCAATGCCAATGGCAATGCGGCGTTCGTGCGGGTTGGGCGTTTGCCCGGGTTCGGAGATTTGAAGTAAAGCCATGATGGGTAAAGCAGACAGGGTTTGCGGATCGGGCTGGCCCCGGGCTTGATCCGGGGTCCGCAATGCCAGCTGAATTTTGAATGTTTAGGTTTCTAGCCGGTCAAGCCGGTCGTTGACATCGGCAGCAAAGCGCTCGATGAACATCAGTGCCCTGACCTGCGCCACGGCAGCTGCGTAGTCATGCGCCTGGTCCAGCAATTGCCCGATTTTATTGAGTACGTCGCGCTCGGCCTGGCGGCACTGCTGGCCGATCCGGTCCAGGTCCCGGGCGCTCTGCGCCTCGTCCAGTTCTTCGCGCCACTGCATTTGCTGCATCAAAAAAGACGCGGGCATGGCGGTGTTGTTTTCGGCATTGACTGGCGCGCCGTGCAATTCGCACAGGTAGGCGGCGCGTTTCAACGGGTTTTTCAGGCGCTGGTAGGCCTCGTTGATGCGTACCGACCACTGCATGGCAACGCGCTGGGCCGCAGCGCCCTGAGCCGTGAACTTGTCGGGGTGGGCCTGACGCTGCAGGTCTTTCCAGCGCGCATCCAGCCCGGCCCGGTCCTGGGCAAAGCGCCGCTCCAGGCCAAACAGCTCAAAATCGTCAGATTGGAGAGATTTCAATTGAGAGACACCTTTTCGTGATGGAAAGCGTAGCGAGCTTTACACACGAAAAGACTCGCCGCAACCGCAGCGGTCACGTTCCTTGGGGTTGTTGAACTTGAAGCCTTCATTCAGGCCTTCGCGGACAAAGTCGAGCTCGGTACCGTCCAGGTAGGCAAAGCTTTTGGGGTCCACCAGCACCTTGACGCCGAAACCCTCGAACACCATGTCTTCCGGGCCGATCTCGTCGACGTATTCCAGCTTGTAGGCCATGCCGGAACACCCGGTCGTTTTGACACCCAGTCGCACGCCCACGCCCTGACCACGTTTGCTCAGGTAGCGGGTGATGTGCCGGGAAGCGGCTTCGGTCAGCGTCACAGCCATGATGAATCAGTCGGTTTTGTTTATGCGGTTTGCGCTTCGGCGTGTTTTTGGCGGTAGTCGTTGACGGCCGCCTTGATGGCGTCTTCGGCCAAAATCGAACAATGGATTTTGACAGGTGGCAGCGCCAGTTCTTCGGCGATCTCGCTGTTTTTTAGCGCAGCGGCCTGCTCCAGCGTCTTGCCCTTGACCCACTCGGTGACCAGCGACGACGAAGCGATGGCCGAACCGCAGCCGTAGGTCTTGAAGCGTGCGTCTTCGATCACACCGGTTTCGGGGTTGACCTTGATCTGCAATTTCATCACGTCGCCACAGGCCGGCGCGCCGACCATGCCGGTGCCCACCGACTCGTCGCCCTTGTCAAAAGAGCCCACATTGCGGGGATGTTCGTAGTGATCGACCACTTTTTCTGAATATGCCATTTTGCTTCTCCTGTTTGTCTTGTCAGACTAAAAACGATTGCCATGCCGAAGTAGAGAGACTGTCATGCCGGACTCGATCCGGCATCCATGAATTCAGGGTGCATGGATTGCGGGTCAAGCCCGCAATGACAGCCTATGGAAGTCCGCAATGACAGCCTTAGGTGCTGCATGCCCATGCGACTAGTGCGCTGCCCACTGGATCGTGGATATGTCGATGCCTTCCTTGTACATGTCCCACAGCGGGCTGAGCTCGCGCAGGCGCGCCACGTTTTCCTTGATGGTGGCCACCGCGTAGTCAATCTCTTCTTCGGTGGTCCAGCGGCCAATGGTCATGCGCAGGCTGCTGTGCGCCAGCTCGTCGCTGCGGCCCAGGGCGCGCAGCACGTAGCTGGGTTCCAGAGAGGCCGAGGTGCAGGCCGAGCCGCTTGACACCGCCAGGCCCTTGATGCCCATGATCAAGGACTCGCCCTCGACATAGTTGAAGCTCATGTTCAGGTTGTGCGGCACGCGCTGCGTCAGGTGGCCGTTGATGAACACCTGCTCCACGTCTTGCAGGCCGGCAATCATGCGGTCGTGCAGCGCCTGGATCTTGGGCAGCTCCAGCGCCATTTCTTCCCTGGCGATGCGGTAAGCCTCGCCCATGCCCACGATCTGGTGCGTGGGCAGCGTGCCCGAGCGCATGCCGCGCTCGTGACCCCCGCCGTGCATTTGCGCCTCGATACGGATACGCGGCTTGCGCCGCACAAACAGCGCGCCCACGCCCTTGGGGCCGTAGGTTTTGTGGGCCGTCAGGCTCATCAGGTCAATCGGCATTTTGCTGATGTCAAAAGCCACGCGGCCGGTCGCCTGGGCGGCGTCCACATGAAAAATGACGCCCTTTTCACGGCAGATGGTGCCAATGGCCGCCACGTCCTGGATCACGCCAATTTCATTGTTGACGTACATCACGCTGGCCAGAATGGTGTCGGGGCGAATGGCGGCCGTGAAGGCCTCCAGATTGACCAGGCCATCAGCCTGCACGTCAAGGTAGGTCACTTCGAAGCCCTGGCGCTCCAGTTCGCGGCAGGTGTCGAGCACGGCCTTGTGCTCGGTCTTGACCGTGATGAGGTGTTTGCCCTTGGACTGGTAAAAGTGCGCTGCGCCCTTGAGCGCCAGGTTGTTGGACTCGGTGGCGCCCGAGGTCCAGACGATCTCGCGCGGGTCGGCGCCAATCAGGGCCGCCACCTGTTCGCGGGCGTTTTCCACGGCGGCCTCGGCCTCCCAGCCCCAGGCATGGCTGCGTGAGGCGGGGTTGCCAAAATGCTCGCGCAGCCACGGAATCATGGCGTCCACCACCCGCTGATCACAGGGGTTGGTGGCGCTGTAGTCCATGTAAATGGGGAAATGGGGGGTGCTGTCCATGTTGAAGTCTCTTGTCTGAAGGTGTTGATTACATTTTGGCGAAGCTGGAACCCAGCGCAAACACCGAATTGGGGGCATTGACACGGAGGGGCTTCATGGCCGGCATGCTGGAAATGGCGCGCTTGAGGTTGGGTTTTTCTTCCATCTGGAAGCCCTTGGCCAGCTGCTCGTCCACCAGCTTCTGCAGGCTGACCGAGTCCAGGAATTCGACCATCTTGACGTTCAGCGAAGCCCACAGCTCGTGGGTCATGCAGCGCGCGCCTTCGCCCAGGCAGTTTTCCTTGCCTCCGCACTGGGTCGCGTCAATGGGCTCGTCGACCGAGGTGATGATCTCGGCCACGGTAATATCGGCGGGTGAGCGCGCCAGCGTGTAGCCGCCACCGGGGCCGCGGGTGGATTCCACCAGCGCGTTGCGGCGCAGCTTGCCGAACAGCTGCTCCAGGTAGGACAGGGAAATTTGTTGACGCTGGCTGATGGCGGCCAGCGTGACCGGGCCCGCCGATTGGCGCAAGCCCAGATCAATCATGGCAGTGACCGCAAAACGGCCTTTGGTAGTTAAACGCATGGCAACACTCCTGATGTTTTGTTGTCGATCAAATTGATATTTGACTGTGACAACGTGGTTCAGTATAACCAAAAACCAAGCGTTTTACTCGGGTAAGTAGACTGTTCAGTAATTAAATAAGGTTATTTTCCAAGCACCCCGACCAGCACGTGGTCGCCACCGGAGGCGCCAAAGGCCTGCTCCTTCAAAATGGCCAGCTGATCGCGCACCCGCGCGGCTTTCTCGAACTCCAGGTTGCGGGCGTGTTCCATCATGAGTTTTTCCAGGCGCTTGATTTCGCGCGAGATGTCTTTCTCGCTCATGTCTTCCACCTGGGCGCGCTGCAGGGCATCGCGCTCCAGCTTTTCGGCCTCCTTGCCGGCCTTTTCGCTGTAAACCCCGTCAATCAGGTCGCGCACTTCCTTGACGATGCTGCGCGGCGTGATGCCGTGCGCCAGGTTGTGCGCCACCTGCTTGACCCGGCGGCGCTGGGTCTCGTCGATGGCTTTGCGCATCGACTCTGTCACCTTGTCGGCGTACAAAATGGCCCGCCCTTCCAGGTTGCGGGCGGCGCGGCCGATGGTCTGGATCAGGGAGCGCTCGGAGCGCAAAAAACCTTCCTTGTCGGCATCCAGAATGGCCACCAGCGACACCTCGGGAATGTCCAGCCCTTCGCGCAACAGGTTGATGCCCACCAGCACGTCAAAGGTGCCCAGTCGCAGGTCGCGCAAAATCTCGACCCGCTCCACGGTGTCGATGTCGCTGTGCAGATAGCGCACCTTGACGCCGTTGTCGCTCAAATAATCAGTGAGCTGCTCGGCCATGCGCTTGGTCAGCGTGGTGATCAACACGCGCTCGTGCTTGTCGACGCGGATGCGGATTTCCTGCAGCACGTCGTCGACCTGGCTGGTCGCCGGGCGCACCTCGACCTCGGGGTCGACCAGGCCCGTGGGCCTGACCAGCTGCTCCACCACCTGACCGGCATGGTCTTTTTCCCACTGGGCCGGCGTGGCCGAGACAAAGATGGCCTGGCGCATCTTGGTCTCAAACTCTTCGAACTTGAGCGGCCGGTTGTCCAGCGCGCTGGGCAGCCGGAAACCGTACTCGACCAGCGTGGTCTTGCGTGAGCGGTCGCCGTTGTACATGCCGCCGAACTGGCCGATCAGCACATGGGATTCATCCAGGAACATCAGCGCGTCCTTGGGCAGGTAATCGGTCAGCGTGGCGGGCGGCTCACCGGGGGCCGATCCGCTCAGGTGCCGTGAATAGTTTTCGATGCCCTTGCAGTGGCCGACTTCGCTGAGCATTTCCAGGTCAAACCGGGTGCGCTGCTCGATGCGCTGCGCTTCCACCAGCTTGCCCTGGCTGACAAACTCCTTGATGCGCTCCGCCAGCTCGATCTTGATCGCCTCCACCGCTGACAGCACCTGCTCGCGCGGGGTCACGTAATGGCTGCTGGGGTAGACGGTAAAACGCGGAATTTTCTGCCGGATGCGCCCGGTCAGCGGGTCGAACAGCTGCAGGCTCTCGATCTCGTCGTCAAACAGCTCGACGCGGATCGCCATCTCACTGTGCTCGGCCGGAAAAATGTCGATGGTGTCGCCGCGCACGCGAAACGCGCCGCGCGAAAAATCGACGTCGTTGCGCTGGTACTGCATGCGCACCAGTTGCGCAATCATGTCGCGCTGGCCCATTTTGTCGCCCGCACGCAGCGTCATCACCATCTGGTGGTAGGCCTCGGGCTGGCCGATGCCATAAATTGCCGAGACAGTCGCCACAATCACCACGTCGCGGCGCTCCAGCACGCTCTTGGTGCACGACAGGCGCATCTGCTCGATGTGCTCGTTGATGGCCGAGTCCTTCTCGATGAACAGGTCGCGCTGCGGCACATAGGCCTCGGGTTGGTAGTAGTCGTAGTAGCTGACGAAATACTCAACCGCGTTGTTCGGAAAGAACTCGCGGAACTCGCTGTACAGCTGCGCCGCCAGCGTCTTGTTGGGCGCGAACACGATGGCGGGCCGTCCGAGCCGCGCAATCACGTTGGCCATGGTGAAGGTCTTGCCCGAACCCGTCACGCCCAGCAGGGTCTGGAACACTTCGCCGTCCTTGACGCCTTCGACCAACTGATTGATGGCCTCGGGCTGGTCGCCGGCGGGCGGATAGGGCTGGTACAGCTCGAAAGGCGAGTCGGGGTAGCGCACAAAGGTGCCGGCGCGCGGGTGCTCGGCAGCGTCACTCACGGCCAGGGACAGGGTTTCAGACATTCAGGATGAGATCAAAATTCAAATCAATGCGGGATGTTATCCAATGCGCCCAAAAGCCAGCGCCAGGCCGGGCTCAAGTCCTGACACCGGGTAATGCTTGCGCACGGAACCAGCGCTGCACATCGGCCGGATC
>JALNWC010000104.1 GCA_023231075.1 Rhodoferax sp. | reverse complement strand
CTCCTGGAGCGAAGGCCAGGCCGCCGCGCTGGCCATGGCCATGTTCCTGCAAGGCATGAGCCGCGCGGAGACGGTGGACCTGACGCAGGCCATGACCCATTCCGGACGGGTGATGGACTGGCGCGGCGCCGACCTGCACGGCCCGGTGCTCGACAAACATTCCACCGGCGGGGTCGGCGACAAGGTCAGCCTGATGCTGGCCCCCATCGTGGCGGCCTGTGGCGGCGTGGTGCCGATGGTCTCGGGCCGTGGCCTGGGCCATACCGGCGGCACGCTCGACAAGCTGGCCAGCATTCCGGGCTACAACACAGCGCCTGACGTGGCCACGCTGCACCGGGCGCTGCGCAGCGCGGGCTGCGCCATCATCGGCCAGACGGCTGACCTGGCGCCGGCCGACCGCAGGCTGTACGCCATTCGCGATGTCACGGCCACGGTGGAATCGGTGCCTTTGATCACCGCCAGCATCCTGTCGAAAAAACTCGCCGCCGGGCTGCAGGGGCTGGTGATGGATGTGAAAGTGGGCAATGGCGCCTTTGCCGATTCGCCGGCCATGGCCACCACCCTGGCCGAGTCGCTGGTGCAAGTGGCGAACGGTGCCGGGCTGCCGACGCGCGCCTGGCTCACCGACATGAACCAGGTGCTGGGCAGCAGCTGTGGCAATGCGCTGGAGGTGTTGGAGGCGCTTGACTTTTTGACCGGCCGGTGGCGCGAGCCGCGGCTGCTGGCAGTCACGCGCACCCTGTCTGCCGAACTGCTGGTCATGGGCGGCCTGGCGGATCACGCGACGCAGGCGCTGCAACAGGTCGATGAGGCCCTGCACAGCGGCCGCGCACTGGAACAGTTTGCACGCATGGTCAGCGCCCTGGGCGGCCCGGCGGACTTCTGCGAGCGCCCCGGCCACTACCTGCCAGCCGCACCCGTGCAGTTGCCGGTGCTGGCGCCGCGCAGCGGTTTTGTGGCAGGCATGGCGACGCGCGACATCGGCCTGGCCGTGCTGGAACTCGGCGGCGGCCGACGCCAGGCCCGCGACACCATCGATGCGCGGGTGGGCTTGAGCCATTTTGTCCAGCTTGGCCAGGCGGTACAGGCAGGCGAGGTGCTGGCGATCGTGCACGCCGCCGACGCAAGCGCCGCAGAGCGCGCCCGGCAGACGCTGCTGGCCAAGGTACTCATCAGTGATCAGACGCCTGCCTTGGCCCCGGTGCTGCTGCAACGCATCACCGCCCGTGAAGGGACACCCCCTTGACCGGGCAAAATACACCCAGCACGCCCCATTGATGGAAAACAAGCCCTATGTCGTTATGAACGAGCGCGTGATGCCTCAACCCCGCCCGGCCCTGCATGAAACCGTCAGGATGCACCTGGGCTTTTTGCTGCTGGGCCTGATCTGCCTCGTGGTCTCGCTGCTGGCGCTGCCCTTGCGGGCGGTTTTGCCACGGGGGCTGAGCAAGCGAGCTGGTCGCCAGCTGATCGCCCTGATGTTTCGGATCTACCTGCGCTCGCTGGAATTCATGGGGGCGTGTCGCTTCGACCTGGTCGAACTGGACGCGCTCAGGGCGGGTCCGGCCCTGGTCATTGCGCCCAACCATCCCTCGCTGCTCGATGCGGTCATGATCTTGTCGCGGCTGCCCAATGCCGTCTGCATCATGAAGGCCGACATCGTCAACAGTGTCTTTTTCGGCGCGGGAGCCCGACTGGCGGGCTACATCCGCAACACGCCGCTGCGCGCCATGGTGCAAGGCGCCGTGGATGACTTGAATCAGGGCAGCCATCTGCTGCTGTTTCCCGAGGGCACGCGCACCACCCGCTTTCCGGTCGGAGCGATGCAAGGCACGGCCGGGCTGATCGCCAAAAAAGCCGGCGTGTCGGTCCAGACGGTGTTCATTGAAACCGATTCAGGCTTTTTGGGCAAAGGCTGGTCGATGCTGTGGACGCCGAAGATGCCCATCACCTACCGCATCCGACTCGGCAAGCGCTTTGATCCACCCCAGCATACGGCAGACTTTGTCAGTCAGCTGGAACAGTATTTCCAGTCCGGGTTGGCCCATGCCCTGTTGCCCGACTTTCCCGTCTCGGCGCCGCCGGCCTGAGAGCGGATATTCATTTCCCCCTGTTGCTTGTCGCCAATGAATATTCCATCCCGCACGTCGCGCACCCACCTGGTGCTGATTCCCAGCTACAACCCCGGCGCCAAGGTGTTCGAGACCGTGCGTTCGGCGCGCGCCCAGTGGTCGCCGGTCTGGGTGGTGGTGGACGGCAGCACCGATGCCAGCGCCCAAGGCCTGCAGGCCATGGCAGCGCAGGATCAGGACCTGCATGTGATCGTGCTGCCGCGCAATGTCGGCAAGGGTGCGGCCGTGCTGCACGGGCTGGACCTGGCGGCGGCGCAAGGCTTCACCCATGTGCTGACCATGGACTCCGATGGCCAGCACCCGGCCCACCTGATCCCCGACTTCATGGCCGCCTCAATCCACCAGCCGGCCGCCATGGTGCTCGGTGTGCCGGTGTTTGCGGCTGACGCGCCGCGCCTGCGCGTCAACGGACGCAAAATCTCCAACGGATGGGCCAACCTGGAAACGTTGTGGGCGGGCATTGGCGATTCGCTGTTCGGTTTTCGCGTTTACCCGATTGAGCCGCTGCGGCGCGTCATGCACGGCCAGCGCTGGATGCGCCGCTTTGACTTTGACCCCGAGGCGGCAGTGCGCATGTGCTGGCAGGGCGTCAAACCCGTCAACCTGCCCGCCACGGTGCGCTACTTTCGCGCCGATGAAGGCGGGGTCTCGCATTTCAACTACCTGCGCGACAACCTGTTGCTGAGCTGGATGCACAGTCGACTTTTCGCGGGTTTTTTGATGCGCCTGCCGCTGCTGCTGGCCCGGCGCATCAAGGGCACTTGAAGGGCGAAGCAATTTTTCGGCGGCCCGCCCCGAGCAAACACAGCCCGCTGGGGGCAGCGCAGTACGCGAAGCGACAAGCGTGGGGACTTTATATCGTGTGCCAATCGTGGCGGCATACTTGATTCAAGTAGCGCGTTTGATTTGCGCGAGGGACAAGTCTGCAGCGCAAGGAGTCATTGGGTTTTTGACAGTGAATGACTCCAGAGGGTCTGGTAGGAGACATTCCAGGCACTCAACAGCCGACAGACAAATCCTAGGAATTTTCGCTTCAACGTATGAGTTGGGCATCACTTGCCACTGGCGAGTTTTGCTTGCGATTCGATGAGGTAGGCGAGCTCGTGTCCCGAGCGCCAGTCGCGCATTTCATGCAGACGTTCAGCAACATGCACCGCTATCTGACCGACTTCCACCGCCAACCCGGTGCCGAGGGCGGCTAGTGGGCCGCCAAAGAGACCCGCTACAAGTCCTGCGCCCAAAGACGCCTGAACGTCCTTGGCGTTAAGTAGCACCGTGAGCGACGACAACACTGTCTTGAATCCGTGCTTTCTCGCAGCCGCCTCGTACTCATGTATTCGACGAGCAAGATCATCCCCGATGAAAGCGAATGTCCGACCTGTGTAGTTGGAGTGCATGAACAGCCGCAAGCGAATCAGACGCTGGTGCGACTCCTTGTCCTTGCGTAGCTCAATGATTTGACGCCAATCAGCAGTGGCGGTATCGACAAGCTTTAACTGGGACAGTGTAAGGCTTGGATCAGCGCTTGTAACTACCGCAGCCGTGCGAGCCGGGACGGAAACGCAGATCTCCCTAAAGCCCAACGACCGCGCGTACTCCTGAAAGATTGCGCGAATCGGCTGGTGTCCGGGTAGTTCGTCGTTGGCGAGGTAAGAACTGCGAAGCTTCTCGTACTGGTTGAGCGTTTCTGCTCTGTCGGTTTCATCTCGCTTCCCGGGCTCCCCCGCCCGGAGACGCGCGTACGGTTCGGCCTTTCGTGCGAAGTCAACCCAACGTGCCGACGTGAACTCAATGATTCGTGTCGCGTGGCTGTAGGTTTTGGTATTGCCTTCGATTCCATCGACGAGGTGAGAGAGCGCGGCTGAGGGTACTTCCTCAGGGTAGCCAACGAGGATGTCACCGACGTCCGAATCGCCGCGCATGCGCCCCATATTCAATGGGAGTACGCGGTCAAAGTAGAGCGCAGCATCCTTGAAATTCTCGAAGCAGAGAACTGCATCAGAGCGTTGATAAGTAGTCTCGGGCATCGCGCGGCGGGTGTGGTTAGGCCACTGCGTCCGGTACATCGGGGATTGCGTTTTTTGCCGGTACTAAGGCATCAATCACTGTTGTCTGGCCGAAGAGGCGGTAGTCGATTGCGGATTTCTTTCCAGTGTTTTTGAAGTAGTGTGCCATCGGCATCTCGAATATCTCGGTTAGCCGTTCGAGAACATGCCAGAGACGCGCTCGCTTCATCGCTTCGGTATCCCAGCCATGCATCATGTAATAAAACGCTGGCCAAAAGGATGTCGTTTGTGAAAAAAAGACCTTCTTGGTTGGCGCGGTAACCGAGTACATGCCGCCACTCTTTTCAAAAACAGCCTGTGCGAATACCTCGTTTCCAAGACTGCAACCTGAAATGAATAGTCTCCTGTTGTTCAACTTCTTCTCAAATATTGAGGCGAAGTCCGCGTAGGTTGTCTGCCCGAATGTAAATTGAAGAACTTGTTCATCGCCGTGGCAGGATAGGTGTAAGTATCTGTATCCTGAGGCTCTAAATACGTCTGCGAACTTGATGAGTTCAACTTGAGTTCGAAAGTAGTAATAGATCGGGTTTTTGCCTTGTAGGCGCAAAACCTCGTAAAGAACTTTTCCGTCCATTCGCTGGTTTGACTCGTCATCAACGCTGAGCGACTCCAAGATGAATGTTTCTGGTTGAGTTTGGGATAGAGGTGGAATGGATGTCATAGTGGTTCAGCGGCCTAATGTATAGAGCAAAACCTGCTCTATACCTCGGACGCTACACGATAAATTGGACATGAATTCCTCCTGAGAATGGCTTGCAGTCTTGCTTACAGCGGTTTTGCCTGAAATTTATACAGGTATAAAAATTCCGACAAACCCCGCAGACTGTTTTGGGCGATTCTAGGCTTCAATCAAACTGGCAAAAAATGGGGAGCGCCTCTCGAACGACCGCAACCGCTGCGGACTTGACCCACGAAAGTACCGCGTGGCTGGCCGCTTTGGGTCTGAAACCGACTTCCGTTCCCCATGGCATCAAGCCATATTGAGTGCCAAATACGGCTCGGCTTGACAAAGTAACTTATGTTGGCATAATAGCCAACATGCAAGCCCAGTTGATCACACGCTTCAAAAACGTCACGCCCGAGGGCGCCATTCTTGAAGTGGTGGTGTGGAAAGTATCAGCGCCGGTGCCACCGACAGAACACGGCTACAAATACAGCGCGGTTTATGTGCTTGATGGAATTCGCGTGGTGGGTTTTGACAACGAACGTGGCAAGGGCGATCACTGTCATTTGGACGGTGTGGAAATGCCCTACACGTTTGTCAGTGTGGCGCAGTTGATTGAAGACTTTATTGCGGCAGTCGCCGCCCGGAGAGAACCATGACAGATCGTTACCTCACCATTACCATGCAGTCCGACTGGAAGGGTGCGTTGCGCGCCATGGCCAAAGTAGCCAATGCAGATACCTACCAAGGGGAAGTGCTGAATTTTGAAAGCCCCGGCCATTTTTTTGGACAACTGACCGAAAAGCGTTGGGAGATTGTTCGTGCCGCGCAGGGCAAGGGCGAGTTGTCAGTGCGTGAGCTGGCCCGTGCAGTCGGGCGTGATGTCAAGCGCGTGCACGAAGACGTAGTGATTCTTGCCGAGCTTGGGTTGTTGGAACGCACAGAAGGTGGTGGTCTGATTTGCCCCTATTCGTCCATGCATATCGATATGTACATGAAGGCGGCTTGAGTGCAAGAGGTAAACGATAACCCCAAGTTTTCGCTTTATCTATTGAACAGCCAGTAAGCTGTCTGTCGTGAACGGCTCCAATGGGTCTGAACCGGTAGTTGGCATCGCTATCCCAATGACCACCCATACCGGATCGGGCAACAACGCAAGGCGGGGGTGGGATAGATGTTGGGTGCGATATTAAAAAGTCCGAAGGACGCTGAGCGCCCGGCGTCTATCCCACCCCCGCCGACTCAAGCCCAACTCAGTCTTGCATTGCCGTGGATTGAACCGCCAGAAACCGCGCCCGTATTGAGGTTCACAGCATTCTTGGGCCGCCCCTCTCTAGATCATCCCGCCGTTGATGGAAATGATTTGCCCGCTGATGTAGGCGGCGCGTTCCGAGGCCAGAAAACTGACGAGATCGGCCACTTCATCGGCCCGGCCGGCCCGTTTCATGGGCACCATGCGAGCGATGTCGTCGGCGCTGAAGCTGCCTTGGCTCATGGCCGTGTCAATGATGCCCGGTGCCACGGCATTGACGGTGATGCCGCGGCTGGCCAGCTCCAGCGCGAGCGACTTGGTGGCCGAATGCAGCGCGCCCTTGGCGGCCGCATAGTTGACCTGGCCGCGGTTGCCCGCCACGGCGGCGACCGAGGTGATGGTGATGATGCGTCCCCAGCGGGTGCGGATCATCGGCATCATCAAGGGCTGGGTGACATGAAAAAAACCGTTCAGCGACACGTCAATGACCCGCTGCCATTGCCCGAGTTGCATGCCCGGGAAAATGGCGTCGTCGTGAATGCCGGCATTGTTCACCAGCACCTGGATCGGTCCCTGCGCCAACAGGGCCTCCAGCGCGGTGGTGGTCGCACTAGCGTCGGTGATGTCAAAGGCCAGCGCCTGGGCCTGTCCACCTGCGGCCTGGATGGCGTCGACCACGGTTTGGGCGGTCTCCAGATTGCGGTTGGCGTGCACGATGACATCAAAGCCGTCGGCCGCCAGTTGCCGGCAGATCGCCGCGCCGATGCCGCCACTGCCGCCTGTGACCAGCGCGCGTTTGCGAAGAGGTGTTGTGTTCATAGGTTTCGGGGGATTGTTGTGCCGGGTTGTGGCAGAGCCAGGCCTTGCGCGTCGAGGATGACCGCCGCACGCCCGCCAAGCAGCAGCCTGCGCCCGGCATGAACCGTGAAACTGTAAAGAATTGTGGTGCTGTCGCCGCTCAAGCGTTCGGCGTGGATGCTGAGCGCATCGCTCAAATCATCAAGCCGGTCCACGTGAAGCGTCACGCCGCGAACGCTGGCCAGGTAACCCAGGGTGGGGCCCAGGCTGGCAGCGCCGACGCTGGCCTCGGATTCAGCCAGCAAGGCACCATGCACGGCCATGGCCTGCGCGGCATATTCGATGCCGCAAGCCGCGCCCAGCCGGCCGTGCGCGCGCAAGGGGTTGTCGCTGGCCAGGTGGCTGCTGGCCTCGCAGCGGATCTGCTGGGTGTCCCAGGCGCTCACGCGCTCCAGCAGGCACATGCTGCCCTGGTGCGGAATACGCCGCGCAATATCGGCGTGCTGCAGGGTTGAGGGCGCGCGCGTCAAAGGCAAGGTGCCACCTGCACCGCCAGCTGCAAGCCTTGCAGGTAGTCCAGCACCACCTCGCCCTGGGCTTGCGCCGCCACACTGCGCAGCAGCGGCAGACAGCGCGCGGCAGGAATGCTGCTGCGCAAGCGCTCCAGGGCGTCGTCTTCCAGGCGTTGCGCCGGCGCGCCGGTCAAGCAGGTGGCGGGTGCCAGACGCCACTGGGCCAGGCTGCGCTCGCTGCGCCGGGGCGCCAGCACCAGCCCCACCCCGAAGGTATCCGGCACAGGCCGCACACTGCGCAGCGGCTCGGGGTAGTCGGTGTCATAGGCCACCAGCAACACCGCGGTTTGCTCAAACATCACCTGCGCCATCGCCTCCAGCAGGCCAGCGGCGAAACTGCCGTCAAACGCACAAAGCACCGACGAGCTGACCATGGCGCCACTTGAAATGCTCCAGTAACCCGAAGCCGCGTTGTGCACCGAATTGTGAAAGCGCGTGGGCGAAAT